>JBGPEQ010000223.1:0-6758 GCA_041482855.1 Dongiaceae bacterium
CGATTTCGGCGGCTCCTGGATCACGCCCTGGCAGGTCGCGATCCGCCGGCTGTGCGAGCGCCACAAGATCCCACTGAGGCCCCGCCATCCCGTGACCGGGCGGCGCTGGTATCGCGACGGCTCCCTCCACCGCGACGGTCCGACATCGATCGCGGACCGTGCCGCGCACGAGCGGGCGATCGCCCGCATCGCCATCGATGCCGTGCTGCTGAAGAAAGGCCATGCCGAGGACGAGCAGGGCCGCCCGCTGCTGACCATCGGCCTGGAGGACTATATTCAGCGCCTGGGCGCGCCCCCGGCGACGCGCGATCTCATCGGCGCCTGGTGGACCGTCTCCGGCAACGGCGACAAGGCGCTGGTGCCGGCACATGAGTTCCTGCACAGCTGCGGCTATTTCGACGGCACGCCCGACGGCATAATCGAGGTGTGGAGCGATAGCCTCGAAGGCGGCGTCACCGCGCTTGTCACGCGCATGATCGCGGACAGCGGCGCCCGGCTGGAGCTGAACGCGCCCGTCGCGGCGCTGGAACAGGGCGCCGATGTGGTCGTCGCGCGTACCCAGGACGGCCGCCGCTTTGCGGCCAGGGCGGCGCTCATCGCCACCGGCCTCAATCCCATGGCCGGTCTCGGCTTCGCGCCAGCGCTACCGGACGATAAGGCCGCGGCCATCGGCCGCGGCCATATTGGCCGCGCGGTGAAGGTCTGGGCCAGGGTCGCCGGCGTCGGCGTCGGCATCCTCGCGACCGGCGGCGGCGACGGCGTCGAATGGATGTTCGCGGAGCGCAAGGCGGACGACGGCGCCGCGATGGTCGTCGGCTTCGGCATCGCATCTTCCGCCTTCGATCCGGTGCGGCCGGGCGATGTCGAGCGGGCGGTGGCGCGCTTCTTTCCCGAAGGCCGGCTGCTCGCCTTCGATTGGCATGACTGGATCGCCGATCCGTTCGCGCGCGGCGCCTGGGTGGCCTCGCGGCTCGGCGCCGAAGGCGATGTCGCCGCCGCGACCTGGAAGCGTGCCGGCCGCATAGCCTTCGCCAGCTCCGACTTCGCGTCGGCCGGCACCGGCTGGTTCGACGCCGCCGCCCTCTCCGGGGCCGAGGCCGCGCAGGAGATCATCCAGGTTCTGCGCTTGAACTAAGGTTGTTTCGCCACGACGGAACCGACCGCTTGGGGAAGGCTTGGCTTCCATCGAGTGTGCGGCCTTGAACCACAGAGACACGGAGGCACAGAGGTTCACAGAGAAAAGCAGACAGGATTGGAACCGCCGACCTTCCTTCGCCCGCCGAAGCGGGCTTCGCGAAGGCGGGTGAACGCCGATAAGGATTGCTGCGCGCCATCGGCGCGCAATCAAACCATCCGCGTTCATCCCTTCTGATCGGCGTTTATCTGCGTTCCCCTTTCTTCTCCGTGCATCTCTGTGCCTCTGTGTCTCTGTGGTTCAAGGCTGCGGGCTCGGCCGGGCAAGCCGCGTCGCGGACCACGCCGGCTACTTCAGCAGCACGGCGTGGCCGTAGTTCTCCATCAGGAATTCGGCGGCTTCCTTGTCGTTCATCAGCGAGTCCATCTTGCGGCCCGACAGCTTCCATTCGCGCTGAAGCTCCTCCTTCAGCGCCGCCTGCATCTCCTCGAGTTTTTCCTGGTCTGCCTCGCTCAGCTCGCCCTTGCCGGTGTCGGCGGAATTGCTGAAGATGACGTTGCCGGCGAGCGACAGGGCCGAAAGGTCGGCATGGTCGAAGCCGAAGATGTGCAGGAAGAATGTAGGGGCGGGATTTCCGTTCTGCTCGCCGCGGCGCACCGTCACCTGCACGGCGTTGGCGACCGGCCCGTCGACGACGAACTGCCGCGTCTCGGAATACCAGGTGCCGAACACGATGTCCTCGTCGCGGAGCACATGGCCGTGGGCCGCCTCCGGCATGTTCTCCTCGGCATATTCCAGCGCCTTCTTGCGCGCCTTGCTCTCGTCGGGCAGCTGGGCCGCCGCCGCCAGCGCCGCCGCGTCGGCCGTCCCTTCCAGCTGCGAGCGCAGCGCGGTCTGCTGGCCGAGGTCGATGGCGACCGCCGCGAAACCCAGGATGACCGTCATGCAGAGGCCGACCAGCGGCAGCACGCTGCCGCGCTCGTCGCGCCTGAATCGACCGTAGAGTGCGTGCAACGATCGCATCATGCCGCCGGCTCCGCGCCTATTCCTTGAGCATGTGGAACTGCGCCGTGAGGTTGCCGTCCATGCCGAGCCCCACCAGGTTCACCCAGGCCACGTCTTCCTTCGGCACCGTGATGGTCACGCTCACGTCGTGGTCGGGCGGATGGGGCAGGGTGGCGGTGGCCGCGAACCGCGGCGACATGTCCGCGAGCTGCGCCTTGGCGTAGTCCTCGGCATCGGATTCGGTCGCGAGATCGCCGACCGCGAGCCGCCGCGCCGTATCGCGCGCCGCGTCGGTCATGCGGTTCTCGATCAGGAACAGCGAGCCGTACTGGATGGTGCCGAGCAGCAGCGTGAACAGCAGCGGCGCGATCAGCGCGAACTCCACCGCGCTGGCGCCGCGCTGGTCCCGCCAAAACCCACGGAGTAGGAATCGATCGTGCATGAATCTTCCGCCGCCTATCGGATCGGATTAGACGGCATGAGCGTTAATGCGATCTAATGATTCGTGGTTAATTCGCACGCGGCCGGCCATGGGGCCGCCGGGCTCGCCGCCGGAACGAGGGCACTTTCGCAAACTCTTAATTCGTCGCGCAGCTTGCCGGCGAACGGGATCGGCAAGGTGCGTCCTTCGACAGGCTCAGGAAGAGGTTTTTCTTTGTGCCACCAAAAATTCCCCCTCATCCTGAGCCTGTCGAAGGACGCAGGATGGTCTTGCAGCGATGTGTGAATTCCTTGGCCCGCGAGCCGGCGAAAGGACGACGCCGACAAATGACTTCAGTGCAAATCCATGACTTTGCGCCGCCGGCGGGCGACTTCCGGCAGGCCGTGCTCGCCGGCCTCGCGCAGATGCCGAAGCGGCTGCCCAGCCGCTTCATCTATGACGAGCGCGGCTCGCACCTGTTCGAGGCCATCCTCGAGGTGCCCGAGTACTACATTCCGCGCGTCGAGATCGCCCTCCTGCGCGCCCACGGCGCCGAAATCGCCGCGCTTGCGGGGCCGCGCGCCTATGTCGTCGATTACGGCAGCGGCTCCGGCAGCAAGGCCCGCCTGCTGCTGGAGGCGCTGCAGGAGCCGGCGGTGTATGCGCCGATCGACATCTCGCGCGAACACCTGCTGAGCGCCGCCGAGGCGCTGGCCGCCGACTATCCCAGTCTCGACGTCCACGCCATCTGCGCCGATTTCCTGCGGCCGTTCGCGCTGCCCGCGCCGCGGACCAGAGCGGTCGGAAAAACCATCGGCTTCTTCCCCGGCTCGACCATCGGCAACATGACGCTGGCCAGCGCGCACAGTTTCTCGCCGCCGCGCGGTCGATGCTCGCGGGCGGCGGCTTCATCGTCGGCGTCGACCTCAAGAAGGACCCCACCGTCCTGCGCGCCGCCTACAACGACGCGAAGGGCGCCAGCGCCGCCTTCAACACCAACATCCTCGTGCGCGCGAACCGCGATCTCGGCGCGGATTTCGATCTCAGCGCCTTCCGGCACTGCGCCGAATACGACGCCGGGCACGGCCGCATGGAGATCGGCATCGAGAGCCTGAAGCCGCAGACCGTGCACGTCGGCGATGCCGCGTTCGCGTTTGCCGCCGGCGAGATCATCGTCACGCAGTACGCGTACAAGTTCACGATCGAAGAATTCGCGGCGGCGGCCAAGGCGGCCGGCTTCGACCCGCGGCAGGTCTGGACCGACGCCGACCGCATGTTTGCCATCCATTTCCTGGCGGCATAGCCTGCCGTCATGCCGCGCCGACAGGCCAAACCGCGCACGGAATCGCCGATGATCGCTCGGCTCATGGAGGAGCTGCAGCGCGAAGGCCGGTACTCGATCGATGACATTGCCCAGGAGCTGGCGGATCGCCTGCAGGTCTGGTCCACCGGCCGCGCCGTGATCCAGCGGCATCTCACGCAGGCGCAGGCGATCCGGCTCGTGAACGACGACAGACTGGAACGCGCCGTCCGCCTGAACGCCGATCTTCCAGCCGCCGAACTGGGCTCGTCGATCGTCCTGCCCAATGCCCGCCTGCTGCTGTCGGCGCTGATGGAAGGCGACGGCGCCGGTTTGACGAAAGCCGGGTTCCTCAACCGCAAATTCGTGATGGCAATCGGCGGCAAGCTCGACTGGCCCGAGTTCGACTGGCAGGAGATCTGCGCCTACAGCAAGGCCGTGAACGAGGCGGAGCTGACGCCAGTCTGGTTCCTGCACGGCGTTCTCAAGCTTGCGGGCCTGGTTCATACTCGGCGCGGCGTCCTGTGCGTCGGCAAGCGGGGCCGCGAGCTGATCGCGCCGGAGCGTGCCGGCGCGCTGCAGGCGGCCTTGTTCCGCGCCGCGTGGCGGGATCTGAATCTCGCCGGGCTTTCTGGCATCGGCCTCGCCGAGCGGCTGCAGTGGCAGGGCAACTCGATCCTGTTCATGATCGGCCGCCTGGCCGACGATTGGATCGACGGCGAGCGGCTGCTCCACTGCGCTGTCGCTCCAGACAGGGAGATCCTGGCCGCTCCCGAAGGCCTGCCGCTCAGCGCGTTCAGGTGGTGCATTCTGCGGCCCCTCGGCTGGTTCGGCCTGCTCGACACGCGAGCGATGCCCACCGAAATCGAATGGAAGCCCCGCCACGAGTTCCGCAAGACCCCCCTCTACGACCGCTTCCTCGCCTTCGATCCGGGGCCGGCGTGAGCGGCTGAGCCGAGGCGGGTCATGCTTGTCTTCGGCGCTGACTCGCGCGCCGGTCGGCATCCCGGTTCGCTGGCGCAATTGACTTTATACGGCGCTGCCGGCGAAAACGCTGCGATCGCTGGCCGCCGCATATAGGAAAGGAGCAAGACGAAATGTCGAAGGCCGGAGAAAGAATTCTTAGGAGCGCCCGCCAGGCCCTGGCATTCGCGCGGGGCGAGGCCGACGCGAAGGATTTCCGCGTGCATGTTCCCGAAGACATCGACGTGCGGGCAATTCGCCGGACCATCGGCATGACGCAGGACACATTCGCCCGCCACTTCGGCGTCAACAAGCGCACCGTGCAGGATTGGGAGCAGGGCCGGCGCGTGCCGACCGGCGCCGCGCGCGCCTTCCTCACCGTCATCCGCCGCGAGCCGGCGGCGGTGCGTCGTGCCCTCTCGCCGCGCCCGAGCCGGCGGAACCCGACACGCGCTGCGGCGGAGTAGCCGTTATCGGCGCGGAAGAGGCCCGTGCGTCGATAGTCAAGACTTGGGTGCCGTAGCAGCGAAGGAAATCTGAAGCGGATGATCGATCTGAAGAGAGTGGAACCTTATCTCGATCAGGCTGTGGGCGACATCGAGATTGCGGAACTGCCGAACCACAGCCGCGGGAAGGTCCGCGACAGCTACGATCTTTCCGGGCGGCGGCGGATCATCGTTGCGTCCGATCGGTTGAGCGCATTCGATCGCGTGCTGACGACGATTCCCCTGAAAGGCCAGGCGCTGACGCAGATTGCCCGCTTCTGGTTCGATGCGACCAAGGATCTCTGCCCCAATCATATCGAGGCCTATCCCGATCCCAACGTCGCCGTGTGCAGGCGCTTGAACATCATGCCGGTCGAGGTCGTCGTTCGCGGCTATCTCACGGGCACGACGAATACGTCGATCTGGCCCCGCTACAAGGCGGGCCAGCGGGAGATGTACGGGATCCACTTCCCCGAGGGGCTGCGCGAGAACCAGGCGCTCGATCGGGCCATCATCACGCCGACGACGAAGGCATCCCATGGCGGCCATGACGAGCCGCTGTCGGCCCAGGATATCGCCGACCGCGGCCTGCTGACGCAGGCCCAGTGGCAAGCCGTGTCGGACTATGCGCTGGCGCTCTTCGAGCGCGGACGCTCGATCGCTGGGGAACGCGGCCTGATCCTTGTCGATACGAAGTACGAATTCGGTTTCGACGCCGACGGGCGCATCCTCGTGGCCGACGAGATGCACACGCCGGACAGCAGCCGCTATTGGCTGCTGGAGAGCTATGAGCGGCATTTCGCGAGTGGAGCGCGCCCGGACAGCTTCGACAAGGACGTCGTGCGCAATTGGGTCAACGCCCGCTGCAATCCGTACAAAGACCCGATTCCGGAGATTCCCCGCGAATTGCGGCTACGGGCGGCGGCAACCTACATCGGCGTATTCGAATCCATAACGGGAAAGAGCTTCGAGTGGCCCGACCCGACGATCCCGCCGCTGACCCGCATTCGCGCTGCCTTGCGCGGCTATATGCCGGCGGCTCGATGAGTGCAGCTCGCAAAGCCGGGTAAACTTCCCCATAGGCGCTCCATGTAGAACAGCCCTTGCCGGGGTGGCATCTGACAAGATTCGGTGACAGTGCACTTGATTCGGTGACAGTGCACTAAATCAGTTGCCCCTCCGCCTGACGATGTTGATGCGGCTGGCCGCTGCATCGCGCGAGGCCCCGGGGTCGACGCGAAACGTCAGGCGGCCACGGGCGTTGTGCTTGGCACTCGACGTGACAGTGAGTTGCAGGTTCTGGCCGAGGTCGCGCAGGGCGCGGACGAGGCGCTCGATCGAGAAGCGATCGAGCCGCCCGCGCAGCATCGCCGACACCTTCGGCTGGTCCATGCCGAGCAGCGCGGCGACTCGAACCTGCGTCAAGCCCCGTTCGCGGACAATGGTCTC
>JBGPEQ010000224.1:0-6735 GCA_041482855.1 Dongiaceae bacterium
CGGGATGCGCAAGCGCATGCGACGCGGGTGCGCTGGCGCGCCGCGGTCCTGCGTCCTATCCTTGCGCGAGCGAATCGACGCAGCACCAACCGGGAGCGAACGCCGTTCATGAGCATCTTGGGCGCAATCCTGGGCGGGGCGGCAGGCCTCATCGCGCTCGGCGGGCCGCTGGGCGCGCTGCTCGGCGCCGCCGCCGGCCATGCCATCCGGCTCGGCCGCCGCAAGAGCGCGACCGTGGACGGCACGGCGGCGCCGGGCCTGGAGGGCCTCGATGCCCGCGCCGCCACCAAGCAGGTCGCCTTCACCATGGCGGTCATCGCCCTCGGCGCCAAGATGGCCAAGGCCGACGGCATCGTCACCCGCGACGAAGTCGATGCCTTCAAGCAGGTCTTCCGCGTGCCGGAGGAGGAGCTGAAGAACGTCGCCCGGGTGTTCGACCAGGCCCGCAAGTCGCCGCTCGGCTTCGAGGCCTATGCCGGACAGATCGCACGCATGTTCCGGGGCCAGCCGGCCGTGCTGGAGGAACTGCTCGACGGCCTGTTCCACATCGCCAAGGCCGACGGGCAGGTGGGGCCCGACGAACTCGACTATCTGCGGAAGGTGGCGGGCCTCTTCGGCTTCGGCGATCACGATTTCGAGCGCCTGCGCGCCGAGCATCTCGGCCCCGACAAGGCCGATCCCTACCAGATTCTCGGCGTGAGCAGGCAGTCGACGGCCGCCGAGATCAAGGCCGTCTATCGCAAGCTGGTGCGCGAGCACCACCCGGACCGGCTGATCGCCAAGGGCTTGCCGAAGGAATTCATCGATGTCGCCACCGAGAAAGTGGCGACCATCAATGCCGCCTGGGACAAGATTTCCAAGGAGCGGGGAATCAATTGACGGCCGAGGCGGAGGCGGACCGCGCCGCCATCGCGCCGACGCGGCTGCACATGACGCTGCCCATGATCGGCGTGCTCCTTGCCGTCACCGTCGTCTGGGGCTTCAACTTCGCGGTCGTGAAGACGGGCCTCGGCATCGTCCCGCCCATCGCCTTCGTGGCGCTGCGCTTCGCCGTCGTCGGGGCCATGCTGCTGCCCTGGCTGCGCTGGCCGCAGCGGCGATTTCGCGATCTCGTCGTCCTGTCCGTGATTCTCGGCGTCGTCCATTTCAGCCTGATGTTCACGGGCATGCGCGGGCTCGACGTCGCCACCGCCGCGATCGCGATCCAGATGCAGGTGCCGTTCGCAGCCATCCTGGCGGCGATCTTCTTCAAGGAAACGCTGCATTGGCGGCGCCTCACCGGCATGGCCATCGCGTTCGCCGGCGTCGTGCTGATCGCCGGCGAGCCGCGCCTGGCCGGCAGCCTGCTGCCGCTGTTCCTGGTGATCGCGGCGGCCTGCACCTGGGCCAGCGCCACCATCCAGATCAAGCGCATCGGCGACGACGTCGACGTGCTCGCCCTCAACGGCTGGGTTGCGCTGCTGGCGGCGCCGCAGCTGGCGCTGGTGTCGTGGGCGATCGAGGACGGCCAGCTGGCGGCGATTGCCGCCGCCGACTGGCGGCTGTGGCTGTCGGTCGCCTTCCAGGCCCTGCTGGTCACGATCTTCGGCTACAGCGTCTGGTACCGCCTGATGCGCCGCTTCTCCGTGAACCAGGTCATGCCATTTACCCTGTTGGTGCCGCTCTTCGGCGTGCTTTCGGGCGTCATCTTCTTCCACGATCGGTTGACCCTGATGATGATGATCGGTGGCCTCTGCACCATCGTCGGCGTCGCCATCATCATCATCCGCCGCCCGCGCGTGATCGCACCCTCGACCAAGGCGGGGCTGTAGGCGAACGGCGCGCGCAGCCGGGAAGATCGTGACGACCGCGTGCGAATAATCAGAGCGAAGGACTTATGAAGAAGGTTAGAGAACGCAAACTTCGTACCGAATACAGCCGCAAGGAACTCGGCCCCGGCATACGAGGCAAGTACCATCGCGGTTATGCTGAAGGAACGAATCTCGTGTTATTGAGCCCGGACGTGGCCGCGGCCTTTCCGAACGACACAGCCGTCAACGACGCATTGCGGTCATTGATCAGAGTTGCGCGACAGGCGACAGGCCGTTCCTCGCACTGACGTCGGCCGACCGATTCGCTGGAATCGACCGTCGCGCTGTCACCTCGCCTCCGCAGCGCATTCCTCGGAACTGAAATAACGCGGCAGATTCAGTCACTTTCGGATCGAGTTCACCCCACATATTGCGTCCAGCGTCCGGATGTACTCAATATCTCGTGCGAGGCTGGCCGGCATGCGGCGGCGCGCGTTCACAAGATCCGAGGACCTGGACATGGCAGACCGAGTGCGGAACCCCAGGAGAAGCGCGGCGGCGGCAAAGGGCAAGGGCGGCGGTCGGACGCGCGGCCGGGCCAAGCGGGTCACCGAGCGGGCGCCGAGCCTCCAGGGCTGGCAGTCCAGCGACGCCGAGGAAATCGAGCGGCGGCGCTGGCGCGGCCAGACGGAGATCGCCGAGGTCGAGGCGCTCGAGCCGGCGCAGCCCTACTACGGCAGCTTTCGCGTGCGCTCCGCTTCCGGCGGCAACTACGATGTCGAGATCAGGTCGCTGGACCTGCCGCTCAATTCCTGCGGCTGTGCCGACCACCGGGTCAATGGCCTCGGCACCTGCAAGCACATCGAAGGCGTGCTGGCCGGCCTGCGTCGTCGCCGCGCCAACGCCTTTGCGGCGGCGGCCAAGGCGGGCGGTCCGCGGGCGGAGCTGTTCCTGTCGCGCTCCGGCGACGCGATGCCGCGGATCCTCTGGCCGAAGGATGCGAACGCCGCCAAAGCGGCGCGGGCCGTGCTGTCCGTCTATGCCGACGCCGACGGCAACCTGCGCGACCCGTCGCCGCGGGCGGTACAAGGCGTCATGGGCGTTCTCGCCACGTCGGGCCGGGCGGTCGAGGCCCAGGTCCGCATGTCCCGCTCCCTGACGCCATGGATCGACGCGGCCGAGCGGCGGGCGGCGCGGGATGCGGCCAGGACACAATTCCTGGCCGACGTCGAGGCGGGGCGGGAATCGCTCGATATCCTCAAGCACCCGCTGCTGCCCTACCAGTGCCAGGGCATGCTGCATCTGGCCTTCGGCGAGCGCGCGCTGCTGGCCGACGAGATGGGTCTCGGCAAGACCATCCAGGCCATCGCCGCCTGCGAGCTGCTGCGCCGGCGGCGCGGCATCGCGCGCGTGCTGGTGGTCTGCCCGGCCTCCCTCAAGGGCGAGTGGGAGGAGCAGATCGCCCGCTTCAGCGGCGCCGCCACGCTGCTGGTCGCGGGGCCGCGGCCCAAGCGCCTCATCGACTATGCCCGTCCCGACTTCTTCACCGTCGTCAATTACGAGCAGGTCGTCATCGACGCGCCCGACATCAACCGCCTCGTCAAGCCGGACGTGGTGATCCTCGACGAAGCCCAGCGCATCAAGAACTGGCCCACCAAGACCGCGCGCATGGTGAAGACGCTGCGCTCGCCTTTCGCCTTCGTGCTCACGGGCACGCCGCTGGAGAACCGCATCGACGAGGTCTACTCCATCGCCCAGTACCTGGATCCGGAATTGCTGGGTCCGCTGTTCCGCTTCAACCGCGACTTCTACGAGCTGGACGAGCGCGGCCGGCCGATGGGCTACCGCAACCTCGGCGAGCTCCGCCGCCGGCTGCAGCCGATTCTGCTGCGCCGGCGCAAGCGAGACGTGGAGACGGAGCTGCCCGGCCGCACCGTCACCAACTACATGGTCGCCATGGATGCGGAGCAGCGGCTGCGCTACGACGAGTACCAGAAGCAGGCGGCGAAACTCATCCACATCGCCCAGCGCCGGCCGCTCCTGCCCCGGGAGTTCGAGCGGCTGCAGCAGCTGCTTGCCTGCATGCGCATGCTCTGCGACACGCCCTATATCCTCGATCGTGACTGTCGCATCTCGCCCAAGCTGGAGGAGCTGGAGCGCGTGCTGACGGACCTGCTGGAGGAACCCGACCGCAAGGTCATCATCTTCTCCGAGTGGGAGCGCATGCTGGAGCTGGTGCGCGAGCTGGCGGGCGAGATGGGCGCGGAGTTCGCCTGGCACACCGGCTCGGTGCCGCAGGTCCGCCGCCGCGCCGAGATCGCCCGCTTCAAGCAGGACCCGCAGTGCCGGCTGTTCCTGTCGACCGACAGCGGCAGTGTCGGCCTCAACCTGCAGGCGGCCAGCGCCGTCATCAACCTCGACCTGCCCTGGAACCCGGCCAAGCTCGAGCAGCGCATCGCCCGGGCCTGGCGCAAGCATCAGCCGCGCGCCGTCGACGTCATCAACCTCGTCACCGAGGACAGCATCGAGCACAACATGCTGCAGGTGCTGGCGAGCAAGCAGGCGCTGGCCGACGGCATTCTCGACGGCGAGGACCTCGCCGCCGTGCGCATGCCCGGCGGTCGCAGCGCCATGGTCGAGCGCATGGCCGCGCTGATGCAACCGACGGCGCCGGTGGCGTCGGCCGCGCCGCCAAAGCCATCGGTGCAGGAAGAACTGGCGGCGCAACATGGCGATGCGCTGCTCCTGCTCGAAGCCCACAAGACCAGCGACGGTCGCGAGCGCTATCTCGCCGTCATCGACGGCGAGGCGCCCGCCACGGCACCGCCGAATGTCGAGTTCCTCGACCGCGCCGCCTATGACGCCATGTCGCGCCTGGCCGATGCCGGCCTCCTGCGCGTCGTCGACGGCGAGCGCCGCGCGCTCGTCCGCTCGCCCAGGCTCGCAGCCCCGCTCGACGCCCGTCGCCACGAGCGCCTGGCCCGGGGTGCCGAGATGCTCGGCGCCGCCGAGCGCAAGCTGCGTATGGCCATCCTCCTCGCCCAAAGCGGCTTCGCCGAGGAGGCCGTGCCGGTGCTAACCGAATGCCTGGCGTTGGCGACCAGCGCACGGACGGCGATGACCGACGGCGCGGCCGATGCCGAAGCGACCCCGGCGAACGGTTCGACACCTGCCGATAGGTCGCCCGCCCAGAGTCTGGAAGATCTCGCCGGCTCCGTCGAACGCACCTTGTCCGCGCTCCGCCAGGGCCTTGGCCCGGTCCACGCGGCGGCATAGCAGCACGCCTTGGCATAAGATAACAGGTTTGTTATAGTGACTTGACGGGTCGAAACGCTGGACGCGCGCGTGGACGCCGAATTGGCGGCCCTGGATGCCGCCTTGCGGGCGCGGTTCCGACGCATCGCGGGACTATTGGCGGAGTTCGGTCCGCATCGGGTGCGAGCGCCTTACGTCAAGCCGCTGAGCGGCAAGCTTTGGGAAATGCGGATGAGGGGCAAGGACAATATCGCTCGCGCCGCCTATGTAGCCGCAACTGGGCAGCGGCTGGTGGTTGTTCATGTGTTCATCAAGAAGACCCAGAAGACGCCGCGCGAGGCCATCGCGACCGCGATGCGCCGGGCGCACGAGGCAGGATTGATATGACGGACGTTAGCAAACTTCATCGCCGGTGGTCGAAAGACCCCAAATATCGCGCGGCTCATGCCGCGCTGGCGCCGGAATTCGAATTGGCGCGCGAGTTGATTGCCGCGCGGAGCCGCGCCAAGCTCACACAGGCGGCGCTTGCCGCGCGAATGGGAGTTCCGCAGTCGGCAGTGGCGCGCATCGAGAGCGGCAGGCACTGGCCGAGCCGTCGCACCCTGGAGCGCTACGCCAAGGCCACCAAGACGCGACCGGTGATCAAGCTGGTGGCGGCGGAGTGACTCCGGGCGGCGGCGGCCGGGCGCTCGATCGAGCCGCGCTTCGGCTTTGCGTGACACTGTGAAACAAGGAGGACGGCCCTCTTTCCTTGACCGCCCTTCGCCCAATCATGACGCGCGGCCGGACGGCCAGCCCGTCGACATCCTGCTTCTGCATTACACGGACATGGAAAGCGCCGAGGCGGCGCTCGCCCGCATGACCGATCCGGCGGCGCGGGTGAGCGCGCACTACTGCGTCGACGAGGACGGGGCCGTCTATCGCTTGGTGCCGGAGGAGCGGCGGGCGTGGCATGCCGGCGTCAGCTTCTGGGCCGGCGCCCGCGATATCAACGCGCGTTCGATCGGCATCGAGTTGGTCAATCCGGGCCACAGCTGCGGATATCGGCCGTTTCCCGAGGCCCAAATGCAGGCGCTGGAGGAACTCGCGCGCGGCATCCTGGCGCGCCATCCCATCCCGGCCCACCGCGCGCTCGGTCACTCCGATGTGGCTCCCGCGCGCAAGATCGATCCCGGCGAGTTGTTCGATTGGCGCCGCCTCGCCCGCGCCGGCATCGGCCTGTGGCCGGAGCCGCTCAGCCTTCCCGATCCCGGTCCGGCCGGCTCGCCACTTGCAGTGGCCGACCTGCAGAGCAAACTCGGCCGCTTCGGCTATGGCGTGGCGGCTACCGGCGTCCTGGACCAGGCAACGCGGCAAGCGCTCTCGGCTTTCCAGCGACACTTCCGGCCAGCTCGTTTCGACGGTGTCCCCGATGGCGAGACGCAACGCCTGCTCGCCGCGGTCGTGGCGAGCATTCCCTAGACCCCACGCGCGTTGACGTGGGGTCAGACGAGTCCTACTTAAGACTCGCCAGACGGCCGGATGGCCGCCCTCGACGTTCGCGTCGGGGGAGGAAAGTCCGGGCTCCACGGAAACACGGTGCCGGCTAACGGCCGGCGGGGGCGACCCCAGGGAAAGTGCCACAGAAAGCAAACCGCCATGGCGAGCGCTCGCGAGGGCGCCGGCGCGGCAAGGGTGAAAGGGTGCGGTA
>JBGPEQ010000225.1:0-6708 GCA_041482855.1 Dongiaceae bacterium
CGCCCTCGTGACCAAGCCGCGCGTCCTCTTGCTCGACGAGCCCCTGGGCGCGCTGGACAAGCGCCTGCGCCAGCAGATGCAGATCGAATTGCGGCAGATCCAGCGCGAGGTCGGCATCACCACGATCTTCGTGACGCACGATCAGGAGGAAGCGCTGACCCTGTCCGACCGCATCGCGATCTTCAACGAGGGCAGGGTGGTGCAGGTCGGCTCGCCGCATGCCGTCTACGAGCGGCCGTCCTCGGCCTTCGCCGCCAGCTTCCTCGGCGACGCCAACTTCTTCAGGGGGCGCGTGTCGAGCCGCGCGGCGGAGGGCGGGCGGATCGAAACCGATAGCGGTCAGCGCATCGCGACCCTCGATCCGCTGCCGCCCGAAGGCACGGCAATCACGGTCGCCGTCCGGCCGGAGAAGATGGCGCTCACAGCCGCGACAGAATCCGCCGGCGCAGTGCCCGACACGCCCAACCGCTGGACAGGCGTGGTGAGGCAGGCGGTCTATTCCGGCAGCAGCATCACCTATCGCGTCGATGTCGGCACGGAGATCATGGTGTTCGCCCAGAACCAGTCGGCGCGACCGCTCGAGCCCGGCACGGCCGTCGCCGTGACCTGGGACCCCCTGCATTCAGTGGTCGTCGAGGCATGACCATGGCAACCAGCCCACTGCGAGCGTTGGGGCCGCACACCCTCCATGTCGTCGTCGACATGCAGCGCATGTTCGCGGAAGCCACCGAATGGCGCGTTCCCGGCATCGCCGACGTGATGGAACCGATCCTTGCCTTGGCTCGCGCGCACCCACGGGAGACCATCTTCACGCGGTTCATGACGCCGCCGGCGGTCGAGAGCGCGACCGGCGACTGGCAGCGCTTCTATGCCCGTTGGCGATCGGTGGTGCGCGATCGCATGGACCCCGCGATGTTCGATCTGATGGAGCCGTTTGCGGGCTTCGTGCCGCCGGCGGAAGCGATCGACAAGGTAACCTTCTCCGCGTTTGCCAGCCGCGACTTCGTCGGATCGCTGGAGCGCCGGGGAGCCGAGACTCTCGTGCTGTCCGGAGTCGAGACCGACGTGTGCGTGCTGGCGACGGCGCTCGACGCCGTCGATCGCGGGCTCCACGTCGTTCTGGCCGCGGATGCGGTGACGAGTTGGTCGGCAGCCGGGCATCGCGCCGCGCTCGACGCGATCTACCCACGTTTCGACCAGCAGATCGACATCGCGACCGTGAGCGCGGTCATGGCCGCCTGGCCCGCGGAGTAGACGATGCCCGAATCCGCCATCCCCCTGGCGCGCGCCTGGAACAGCTGGGACAGCGAGCATCCCGCCGAGATGTCTTATCTGCCGCTGGGCATCCGCATTACCCCCTGCGCCTATGCCAGCAGCGCCAACAGCTTCACCCGCTTTCCCGCGGGCAAGGGCGTGGCGCTCGGCCCGCGCCAGCTCGACGGCAATGGCATCGGCCTCACGCTCGTCCATGCGGGAACCAGTTTCGCGCTCTCCTACGACAAGCCCGATCCACTTACCCTGCGCGGCCACTGGGAGGCGCAACAGCTGGCGGAGTGGGGCCTGCGCTTCTGGATCGTCCTGGTCCTGCGCTGGACTCCGCCGGGCGCTCAGCAATCCGTCGAGTGGACCTACGATTCCGAGAGCGGCGAACTTACGGCGGCCTCGGGGCCGCACAACATCAGCATCCGCGGCGAGCGGTTGCCGCTGCTGACGACATTCCACGACAGCCTCGATGCGCTCCAGCAGGAGTATGAGACGAAGGGCTATTTCTGCCTGGATTCGCGCGGCGAGCGCGGCCGCGTCGCCGTGCTGCGCTACCATCTCGAGGAAATGCCGCGCTTCACCTTTGCCGCCACGATTGCCAACAACAAGAAGATCGCATCGGATCGAGCGATTGCCGCCCTGTCGTCGCCGGCGGTCACGCCGCCGCGCCCGCTGCAGACCGGTCGCCATGCCGGCGCGCTCGACGCCGTGCGCGATGTGATCGGCTGGAACACCGTGTGGGACGGCGCCAACCGCCGGCCCTACACCAGCCTCAGCCGCAACTGGGTGGCGCAGAAGTTCGGCGGCTGGGGCGTGTGGCTGAACGACGTGCTCTATCACGGCCTCATGGCCGGCCTCTTCGACGCCGAGATCGCGCGCGAGAACCTGGCCGCCGTGTTCGCCGGCGCCACGCCCGCCGGCAACCTGCCCTGCCTGCTGACCGGCCGCGATTCCTGGGTCGACCGCTCGCAACCGCCGATCGGCGCCTTCATCGCGTGGATGCTCTATCTGCGAACGCGCGACACGCGCATTCTCAGCGACAGCTACGCCGTGCTCGCCCGCAACCACGACTGGTGGTGGCAGACGCGTGACGGCAACGGCGACGGCCTTGTCGAGTACGGCACCTCGCCGGTCGGTGGCGGGCTCTACCGCGGCACCAAGCTCGCCGCCAAGGACGAGTCGAGCATGGATAACTCGCCGGTCCATGACGAGGCGACATTGCGCACGGATGTCTGGACTCTCGATTGCGCCGACGTTGGCCTCAACAGCCTGCTGGCGCTCGATGGCGAGATGCTCGCGAACATGGCGCGCGCCCTCGGGCAGACGAGCGAAGCCGAGCGCTTCGCGCGCCGGTCGGAGGCGCTGAAGGCCCGCATCCGCGAGCGGCTGTGGGACGGCGAGCGGCGGGTCTTCGCCAACCGGCTGTGGTCCGGCAAATTCACCGCCAGCCTGGCGCCGACCAGCTTCTATCCGTTGATCGCGGGGGCAGCGAGTCCGGAACAGGCGCAAGCACTCCTGCCCTTGCTGAAGGACGTCACCAAGTTCGGCGGCACCTGGCGGCTGCCCTCCTGCACGCGCGACGACCCTGCATTCCCCGACAACGTCTACTGGCGCGGCCGCGTCTGGCCGCCGCTCAACTTCCTGGTTTGGCACGGCCTCAAGCGCTACGGCTTCGATGCCGAGGCGACCGACCTCGCGGACAACAGCTATCGCCTGTTCCAGGGCGAATGGGCGCGCCGCAATTGCCCCGAGAACTACAGCGCCGTCACCGGCGAAGCCCTCGACCAGCCGGACACCGACTCGTTCTACGGCTGGGGCGCACTCATGCCGTACATGGCCGTGGGCGAGGTCACCGACGTCAATCCCTGGAACGGCTGGGAGATCACCCATGGCCTCGGCGACACGACGGTCGGTCCGCTGCTCACGCCCGCGGGGCCGGCATTCGTTCAATCCGTTTACGCCTGGATGAAGGTGATCGTCGACAGCGACACGATCATGCAGGCTACTATCCCCGGCCGCTACAGGCACATTGAGCTCGGCGAGCACGCCATCCGCCTCGTCCTCCCGCCGGTCCCGGTCGACGATGACCGGAAGCGCTGGCTGGCGTTCCCGCAACTGCCGCGCGACCGCGTCACGACCGCGCGCCTCGGCAGTCAAGCAATCGCGCCTGAATTGACGGCGGACGCCGATGGCGTCGCCGTCGGCAGCTTCTTCCGACTGCCACCCACGAGCGAACCGCAACTGTTCGAGTTACTGCTGTCATGATCGTCGTCTTCGGCTCCATCAACATCGATCTCGTGGTGCCCGTCGAGCGTTTGCCGCGCCCGGGCGAGACTGTGCTCGGGCCGCACTACACGCTCGTGCCCGGCGGAAAGGGCGCCAACCAGGCACTCGCCGCGGCGCGCGCCGGCGGGCAGGTACGCATGATCGGGCGCGTCGGCCGCGACGGCTTCGCCGATCTGGCGCTGGCCGATTTGAAAGCCGCCGGCATCGATCTGTCGGCAGTCGAGCGCGATGCGCTCCCCACCGGCTGTGCGCTGATCCCGGTCGATCGGGAGGGCGGCAACCTCATCATCGTCGCGTCGGGAGCCAATAGGGCAGCCGCCGAGCGCCAGGTTGCCGACGCGCTGCTCGGCCCAGAGACGCTCGTGATGCTGCAGATGGAGGTGCCGCTGGTCGAGAATTGGCGGCTCGTCGAGCGCGCGAAGCGCCGCGGCGCGCGCGTGCTGTTGAACTGCGCGCCCGCGGCCGACGTGCCGCGGACGACGTTGGCGGCGCTCGACTGGCTTGTCGTGAACGAGAGCGAGGCCGAACTGCTGGCCCGCAGCCTGTCGCTGACGGCGACAGATGCGCGATCTGCCGGGCACGCCATTGCCAAAGCCGTGGGCACGACGGTCATCGTCACGTTGGGCGGCGAGGGCGCCGTCGCCTTTTCCGGCACCGATGTCTGGACCGTCGGCACGCTGCCGATCACGCCGGTAGACACCACGGCGGCCGGCGATGCCTTCGTCGGCGCGTTTGCAGCCGCGATGGCCGGCGCCTCCGATTTTCCGGCGGCTCTCCATCGCGCCAGCGTTGCCGGCGGCCTCGCCTGCACGGTCGCCGGCGCCCAGCCGAGCCTGCCGGAAAGAGCAGCGATCGAGAGCCGCCTGCGCGATCTCGCGCCGGCAATGAAGTCCTAGTCGAACAATCGAAATCGGGAGAGACGAGATGGGTACGCTTGACGGCAAAATCGCGATCGTGACCGGCGGAACCAGCGGCATCGGCGCGCGCACGGCCGAGCTGTTCGTCGAGGAGGGCGCCAAGGTGGTCATCGCCGGGCGGCGACAGGCGGAGGGCGAGGGCCTGGCACGCAAGCTCGGCGCGGCCGCGAGCTTCGTGCGAACGGACGTCACCAAGGAAGCCGACGTCAAGGCCATGGTCGAGCACGCGCTCACCAAGTTCGGCCGGATCGATTGCCTCTTCAACAATGCCGGCAATCCCGGCCGGCTCGCCGGCATCGCCGACCTCGACATGGATCACTTCGACACGGTCATCGCGACCCATCTGCGCGGTGTCGTTCTCGGCATGAAATACGCGGCGCCCACGATGATCCGCCAGGGCTCCGGCAGCATCATCAATACCGGCAGCATCGCCGGGCTGCGCGCCGGCTATTCGGCGCACAGCTATTCCACGGCAAAGGCCGCCGTGATCCACCTCACGCGTTGTGTCGCCGCCGAGCTCGGGGAGAAGGGCATCCGCGTCAACAGCATCTCGCCGGGCGCCATCGTCACGGGCATTTTTGCCAAGGGCGCGGGCCTGCCGGATGCCGTGGCGGACCGTACCGCCGACGGCCTGAAGGAGCGCTTCGCCGCCTTCCAGCCGCTTCCCCGCGCCGGCCTGACCGACGATATCGCGCAGGCAGCGCTCTATTTGGCCAGCGACGCCGGCAGCTTCATCAATGGCCAGGACCTGGTGGTCGACGGCGGCATCGTCGCCGGCAGCCGCTGGTCGCAGTTGCTCAAGACGCGCGCGGGAATGGCGGACGAGATGAAATCGCGGGCCAAGTAGGACGTCGCGCGAACAGGGTCGGGGGGAAGCGCACAGTTCATGTCTCCTCGTCCGCGAGTCGCATCAATTGTTTGCAGGAGACCTGGATCGGCGATGTGCGTCCTTCGACAAGCTCAGGATGAGGGACTTTCTTTGTGCCACCAAAATTCCCCCTCATCCTGAGCTTGTCGAAGGACGCACGGTCGTTTTGCAGCAAAATGTCATCTTTACTCTGTCGTCGGATACTAGCGCGGCGCCGGCACGTCTGCCGGATCGGGCCGCAGCATCTTGACCAGGGTCTTCGCGCCCTTCTCGATGCGGATCAGCGCCACGTCGCGGAGCGCGATGCGGTTTGCGCCGGCAAGCGTGATCCGGCTGCCGGTGATGCCCCGGAAGTCGGCGATGCCATCGAGCGCGTCGCGGATGGCGGCGCCATCGGTCGAACCCGCCCTGGTGATAGCGGCTTCGATCAGCTTGACGCTCTCGTATGCCGTGGCCGCATAGGGGCTGACGTCCGTTTGAGCGGCGGCGCCGAACTTGGCGACGTAGTCGCCGTAGAATTTCCTCAGCCCGTTGTCCGCCGCTGGATAGCCGGCGGTCGTGTAGACGACTCCCTCCGCCACATCGTCCAGCGCCAAGGTCGTGGGCGAGTCGACGGCGTCGCCGCCCAGCACGGGCGTGTCGATGCCGGCCGCCCGCAGCTGGCTGATGAAGATCGGGAATTCCGGCTCGGACGCCGCCGTCATGATGACGTCCGGCCGCGGGATCAGATTCTTGATGTTGGTCGTTTCAGCGCCAAAATCCTGCTGGCCCAGGGCGTATGAGGCCTTGCTCACGATCTTGCCGCCCATCTTCTCGAACGCTTCGGCAAAATAAAGTGGCAGCTTCTCGCCATAGGGCGTATCCGCTGACATCAGGATATAGGCAGTGCCATAGCCTTGCTCACGGGCGAATTTCGCAAGTACCGCCGCCTGCAGATTATCGGACGGATAGATCTGAAAGACGCTGTCGCCGGCTTCCACCGCCAAGGTTGGCGTCGAAGCGCAGGGCGCGATCACCGGGATGTCCGCATGTTGCGCCGGCTCGCTGAACGCAATTGCCAGATCGCGGTCGCAGGGCGCGATCATGACCTTGGCGCCGGCGACGACGAGTTCTTTGCCGGCCCCGGCCGATGCCGCCGTCTCCGAGCGGACATCCTTCACCTGAAAGTCGATTTTGTATCTGCCGGCGATGCCGCCGGCGGCGTTGATCTCGTCGACCGCCATCTGGGCGCCGTTCCTGGTCTGGCGGTCGTAGTAGGCAAGCCGGCCGGTAAGGCCGCCGCCGAAGCCGATGATGATCGTGTCGGCGGCAAGGGCAGGCGCAGCGGTCACGACGAATCCAAGCGCGCACGCGGCGATGCCTCGCGATAAGCTC
>JBGPEQ010000226.1:0-6705 GCA_041482855.1 Dongiaceae bacterium
CAAGAAGACCGGCGGGCTGGACCTGCGCGACCTCCAGGCGAAGATCTCGGCGAAGACAGCGGCGGTCTATTTCGAATCGCCGGGCTATCTCGGAAGCATTGAAGCCGAGGGCGCGGAGATCGCGCGCATCGCCCGCGCCCATGGCGCGGAAACCATCGTCGGCGCCGATCCCATCAGCCTGGGCGTGCTGAGGCCGCCGGCCGACTACGGCGCCGATATCGCGGTCGGCCCGACTCAGCCGCTCGGCGTGCACATGAATTGCGGCGGCGGCGTCGGCGGCTATATCGCGTCGCGCGACGAAGAGAAGTATGTCCGCCAGTATAACGGCTTCCTCTTCAGCATCACCGGCACGGCGCGGCCCGGCGAATACGGCTTCTCGCTGTCCTGCGCGCACCAGACTTCCTACGGCATGCGCGAGCAGGGCCGCGACTGGACCGGCAACTCGGTCTATCTCTGGGCCATCGCCAATGCGGTGTACATGTCGCTGCTCGGACCCCAAGGGTTTCGCGAAGTGGGCGAACTCATCCTCCAGCAGACTCACTACGCCGCGCATGCGCTGGCGAAGATCAAGGGCGTGCGGATCCTGTTTCCCAAGGGCTTCTTCAAGGAATTCGTCGTCAACTTCGACGGCACCGGCAAGAAAGTCGCGCGCATCAACAAGGCGCTGCTGAAGCGCGGCATCTTCGGCGGCAAGGACATCTCGACGGCGTTTCCGGAATTCGGCCAGAGCGCGCTCTATTGCGTGACGGAAACCCACAGCAAGGACGACATCGGTCGCCTGGCGTCGGCGCTGAAGGAGGTCGTGGGCAAATGACGGACAAGAACGGTTTGCGCCGCTATCACGCGGCCGTCTGGGACGAGCCGCTGGTGATGCAACTCGGCCATCCCGGCCGCCGCGGCCAGGTGTTTCCCGAAGTGGAGCCGGCGGTGAAGAAGGCCGTGGGAGAGGCGCGGACTCTGATCCCCGCGGGCATGGCGCGTGCGGAAGCGCCGCAGCTGCCCGAGCTGTCCGAGCCGGAGGTGCAGCGTCACTACCTGCATCTGTCGCAGGAGACGCTGGGCATGATGGGCATCAGCCTCTTCGGCACCTGCACCATGAAATACAACGCCCGCGTCAGCGAGGCCGTCGCCATGCGGCCGGAGCTGGCGGAGGTGCATCCCTATCAGCCCGAGGACACGCTGCAGGGCGTTCTCGAGATCATCCATTCCTTCGATCTCATCCTGCGCGAGCTGTCCGGGATGGACCAGTTCATCTTCCAGGCCGGCGGCGGCGCCGACGCGGCCTACACCCATTGCTGCATGACACGCGCCTTTCACCGGGCCCGTGGCCAGCTCGAGCAACGCGACGAGATCATCACCTCGATCCAGGCCCATCCCTGCAACGCGGCGACGGCCGCGGCGGCCGGCTTCAAGGTGATCACCTTGCAGCTGGAAGAGAACGGCTATCCCGCGACCGCGGCGCTGAAGGCCGCGCTGTCGCCGCGCACCGCCGCGCTTCTCATCAACAACCCCGACGACATGGGCATCTACAATCCGGATATCAAAGAATGGGTGGAGATGGTCCATGACGCCGGCGGGCTCTGCTTTTACGACCACGCCAATTTCAACGGCGTCATGGGCAAGCTGCGCGCGCGCGAGCTGGGTTTCGACGCCTGCATGTACATGCTGCATAAGACCTTCGGGGCGCCGAAGGGCGGCGGCGGTCCGGCGGTGGGCGCCTATGGCTGCTCCAAGGAACTCGCGCCCTTCCTGCCGACGCCGGTAGTGGTGCGCGCGGATGGCACGTACCGCCTCGACCACGACCGCTCCGAGAGCATCGGCAAGATCCGGGAGTTCTGGGGCAACGTGCCGCAGGTGCTGAAGGCCTATGCCTGGGCGCGCTCCATGGGGGCGGAGGGCATCAACGAGGCCTCCGACCTGTCCGTGCTCGCCAACAATTACATGGACAAGAAGCTCGGCGCGATCAAAGGGCTGACGCGCTCCAATCCGGACGTGAAGAAATGGCGCATGGAGATGACGCGCTGGAGCCTGGGCAAGCTCAAGGAGGACACCGGCGTCGGCACCGCCGATGTCGCCAACCGCATGGCCGATTTCGGCATCGACCCCTATTGGATGTCGCACGAGCCCTGGAGCGTGCCCGAGCCCTTCACGCCCGAAGCCGGCGAGATGTACTCGAAGGAAGACCTCGACCAGTGGATCGCTGTGATCGCCCGCATCGTCGAGGAGGCCTACGCGGACGCGTCGCTGGTGAAGAGCGCGCCGCACGCCCAGGCGATCCACCAGATCAAAAGCGCGCCGCTCGAGGATCCGAACAAATGGGCCATGACCTGGCGGGCCTACCGGCGCAAGAATGGAACCGGCTGATCTGAAGACAAGGCAGTCGCATGAGGGCGTTGGATCAGCATCGCGCGTCCTTCGAGACGGCCGCTTCGCGGCCTCCTCAGGATGAGGAGCCTTCTTAGTGCCATCAACACATCTACCTCATCCTGAGGAGCGCCCAAAGGGCGCATCTCGAAGGACGCACGACCTCGATGCAGCCTCTCTTGGGGGCTGCCTTTCGGATTTCTTCACACGCTCTTCGCCGGAGAGCTGGCTGTTCATGCGACTACTGCGAATCTGAAAACAGGGTGAGTTGGGATGGCGACCAAGAAAAAGGTGACGGCGAAGGCCGGCCGCAGCAAGAGCGCGCCCCCCGGTCCGCGCAAGACCAAGTCGCCGCGGCGGCTGCGCGGCACCGGCGCGGCCTATGTCTATGACAGCCTGAAGGCGCAGATTCTCGATCTCGACCTCCAGCCCGGCACGCTGCTCGACGAGACCCAGGTGAGCCGGCAATTCGGCGTCTCCCGCTCGCCCGTGCGCGAGGCCTTGATCCGGCTTTCCGCGGAAGGGCTGGTCCAGAACCTGCGCAACCGCACCTCCATGGTGGCGCAATTCGATGTGGCGATGCTGCCGGCCTATTTCGATGCGATGCAGCTGCTCTATCGCCTGACCGCGCGGCTGGCGGCGGCCAACGTCATTCCGTCGAAGATCGAAGGGCTGCGCCGGATCGTCAGGGAGCATGAGGTGGCGGTGCACCGGGGCGACATGCGCGCGATGATCCTCTCCAATCGCGATTTCCACACGGCGGTCGCGGAGATGAGCGGCAATCCCTTCCTCGCCAGCTGGATGCGCGGCCTGCTCGATCAGGGCCAGCGCATCCTGCGGCTCTATGCCCGTCATCTCGGCGACAACCTGCCGGATACTGCGCTGGCGTCGCATCGCGAGATGGTGGACGCCATCGCGGCCGGCGATGCCGATCGGGCCGAGAAGGCCGGCCGCGCCGATGCGCAGGTCATCGTGGAGGAATTCAAGCGCGACCTCTCGAACCGGCCGGCCGCCCTCCTGCTGCTCCATGGCGGCAAGTGACGCTTCCGAACGCCTCGACCTCATGTCGACATGGAGTATGCGATTGACTTGAAGGCGCGCTCTGCGTCAGTATCGGTGTTGCGGGATGCCGGCCGGCTTCGGTCTTGAGGCGGCCAAGCGCCCGCGTCAAACAATAAGCTGCGGTGCGCTTCCTCGGCGTACCGAGCAGGGAGATCTCAGCATGTTCAAGAAAATAGCCTTGTCTTGCCTCGCCCTGGTGGCGGCGCTGGCGGCTTCGTTCACGGTCGTTCAGGCGAAATCGCTCGACGACATCATCAAGGCCGGCGTGATCCGCATCGGCATCAACCCGAACTTCCCGCCCAACAGCGCGCGCGGCGCCGGCGGCGATTGGGAGGGCTTCGACATCGACGTCGGCAACAAGATCGCGGAGGCCCTGGGCGTGAAGGTCGAATGGGTGCCGACCGAGACGCCGCAGCGCGTGCCGTTCCTGGTCGCCGACAAGATCGACATCTCGCTGGGCGCCCTGACGCGCTCGTCCGAGCGCGCCAAACTCATCGAGTATACCGTGCCGCTCCACACCGAAGTCATGGCGGTGCTCACGACCGACAAGCTCGACATCAAGGATTGGAAAGAGCTGGACAACTCGAAGTACACGCTCGCCAACATGCGCGGCAACTGGTCGGTGGACTACCTGAAGAAAGAGCTGCCGAACGCCAAGATGGAGCTGGTGGATACGATCGCCGACACGGTGCGCCTGGTCGCCCAGGGCCGCGCGGACGCGATCGTGGAGAACATCGACTTCTTCATGAAGCACACCAAGAACTACCCGGACGTCCATTGGAAGGTGCTGCCCAACCCGATCGATATAGGCTGGGACGCCATTGGCGTGCAGCGCGGCAACTATCCGCTGCGCGACTTCCTGAACATCCTCCTCTACAACCTCCATACCAGCAATTTCGTGAACGAGACCTGGGAGAAATGGTACGGCGCGCCGATGCTGGTGAAAGTGGTGCCCAACCCCTACTTCTGATCGTGCGTCACGGTGTGAGCGGGCGCCTGGACGGCGCCCGCTCGCCGCTTTGCGGACCGGGCCGGGCGGGGCGATGAACTACACTTTCCAGTTCGGCGTCGCCTTCGCCCAATTGCCGGAGCTGCTGAAGGGCGCCGTCGTCACCTTCGAGCTCGGCCTGCTGACGTTCTGGGGCGGCGCGCTCATCGGGCTGCTGGGCGCGTCCCTCAAGACCTTCGGCGGCGCGATCCTGCGCCGGGTGGCGAACATCTACGTCATCTTCTTCACCAACACGCCGGCGCTGATCCAGATCTACTTCCTCTATTTCGGCCTGCCGGAGATCGGCATCCGCTGGGACAACTTCACCTGCACGCTGATCGGCCTCACGCTCAACGCCGGCGCCTATCTGACGGAGATCATGCGGGCGGGCTTCATCTCCGTGCGGCGCACGGAGATGGAGGCGGCGGAGACGCTGGGCATGTCGGTGTGGCAGCAGATCCGCTTCGTCATCGTGCCGCATATCGCCAAGGCGATCTATCCGGCGATCGCCAACTTCTTCGTCGTGATACTCGTGATGGGCACTTCGGTCGGCGCCGTCATCGGCGTCAATGAGCTGACGGGGCAGGCGATCAACATCTCGACCGAGAACTACCGCTGGATCGAGATGTTCATCGTGGTCGCCGGCATCTACGTCGTGCTGACGCTCATCGCCAGCCTGTCGCTCGCCCTAGTCGGCCGCTGGGCCTTCCGCGTCAAGGCCAAGGTGTTTTGATGCTTGGGCGGCTGGCCGGCGAAATCCCGCGCTTCTTCACGCTGCAGAAGCTCGCCCTCCTGCTGGAGGCCATGGGTACCACCCTGGCGATGACTGTCATCGGCTGCGTCCTCGGCTTTCTCCTGGCATTCACGATCGTGTTCTTGCGGCAAACGCCGGGGCGCATGTTCCTGCCGATCCGGCTCCTGGCGATCCTCTATGTCGAGATCTTCCGGCGAATTCCATTTCTGGTCGTCACCTATCTCGTGCTGTTCTTCATCCAGGCCTTCGTTTCGGATGCCTCGCTGTTCGCCATCGCCGTCATCGCGATCTGCATCTACTCCACGGCCTATACGGCCGACATCATCCGCGGCGGCTTCGAATCCGTCGCGCGCCAGCAGACCGAGGCGGCGGTCGCCATGAACTTCAGCCGCTGGCAGACGCTGGTGAGCGTCATCATCCCGCAGTCCTGGCCGGTCATCCTGCCGCCGGCGGTCGCCTTCGCGGTCGGCTTCATCAAGGACACCGCGCTGGTCTCGCAGGTCGGGGTGTTCGAACTGACCTTCCGCGGCAAGGAGCTGAACAACGAAGGTTTTTCAGGCATCCTCGTGTTCGGCACCATTGCCTTTCTATACTTTGCGATGTCCTACCCCTTGAGTCGCTGGGGCCGATGGCTGGAGCAACGCCTTGCATCATCTCCAAGTAAAAGACCTCAGCAGCGCCTACGGCCCGCTCACGGTCCTTAAGAGCGTCAACCTCACCCTCAGCAAGGGCGAGGTGGTGGCGCTCATCGGCCCGTCCGGCTCGGGCAAGTCGACGATCCTGCGCGTTCTGATGGGGCTGACGCCGCCGACGGCCGGCGAGGTGCTGGTGGACGGCGCGGCCATCGACTATCGCAGTGCCGCCAGCATCCGGTCGGCGCGCGAGCGCATGGCCATCGTGTTCCAGCAGTACAACCTCTTCCAGAACATGGACGTGATGCGCAACGTCACGATCGCGCCGGTGAAGATCAAGGGCCGGCCACGCCGGGAGGTCGAGGCGGAAGCGGTGCGGCTGCTCGCCAAGGTCGGCCTCGCCGACAAGCACCGTGCCTATCCCGACGAGCTGTCGGGCGGCCAGCAGCAGCGCGTCGCCATCGCCCGCGCGCTGGCGTTGCGGCCGGAGATCCTGCTGCTGGACGAGGTGACCTCGGCGCTCGATCCCGAACTGGTCAACGAGGTGCTCGATACCATCCGCGGGCTGGCCGCCGACGGCATGACGATGCTCATCGTCAGCCACGAGATGGGCTTCGTGCGCGAGGTCGCCTCCAAGGTCGTGATGATGGACAAGGGCCAGGTCGTGGAGGAGGGCTCGCCCCGGGAAATCTTCGACTCGCCCCGCACCGACCGCGCCCGCGAGTTCGTCGGCAAGATCCTGCGGCACTGAAGTCGCAGCTGCCGGTCACGCCACGTGCCTGAGCGCGGAGAACTGCCGGAGATCCATCGAGGGCTTGCGGCCCATGACCAGCTCGGCCGTCACCAGCGCCGAGATCGGACCGGCGGTGAATCCCATCCAGGGAAACATGTTCATGAAGAAGCCG
>JBGPEQ010000227.1:0-6677 GCA_041482855.1 Dongiaceae bacterium
CATGACCACCGCGCCGATGGCGAACAGCACAACGCGTGCGGTCAAGAACCAAGCCTGCAACGGCGTTTGCCAGCCAAATGTCGGGTGGCTCCAGTCGAGGGCCAAGAACAAGCTCCACCAGCATGGAAACAGCAGCAACCAGGTGCCGATCGGGCGGTCGAGGCGCATCAGGCGCGCATAGGGCCGGGCAGCCGCCGGCAAGGCACGGTCGAGCCAAGTCCGGATGTCGGAGGCTGCCGCCGCCCGCTCGGCGGGAACATTGTCGCGCGCGCCCATCACTGGGAAAATTGATCTGCCATTGCCACCCGGATTGTGCCAGAGAATGGGCGGGCTTCCAGCCGCCATGTCAATCCTCTCTAGCGAACGCAGATCATGCCGGACATCAATTCCCTGACCGCGGCCGCGGGTCGCACGACACGTCTCTTTGTCGATCAGGATCTCCGTGCCGGCGGCGAGGTCCAGGTCGATAGCGACCGCGCGCACTATCTGCGCCATGTGCTCCGCCTCGAGCGCGGTGCGCCTGTCGATCTGTTCAATGGTCGCGAAGGCGAGTGGCGCAGCCGCTTCGTCACAGCCGCCAAGGGACATGCGACATTGGCCGTCGAGCAGCAACTGCGGCCGCAAACGTCGGAACGCGATCTCTGGCTGGTCTTCGCGCCGGTGAAGCGGACGCGGATCGATGCAATCGCGGAGAAGGCGACGGAGCTCGGCGTCTCTGCGCTGCTACCGGTGGTGACGCGACACACCGCCGTCGAGCGGGTCAATGTCGAGCGGCTGCGAGCCATAGCCATCGAAGCCGCCGAGCAATGCGAGCGGCTGAGCGTGCCGCAGGTGATGGCGCCGGTTTCCTTCGGGAAACTGCTGGCAGAGTGGTCGCCACAACGTCGACTGCTGGTATGCGCCGAAGCGGGCGATACAGCGCCGATCGCGCAGGCGCTCCACGGCCTGGCGCGCGAAGGTCTGCTCGGCTTAGCCGCCTGGGCCGTCATGACCGGACCGGAGGGAGGCTTTGCGCGATCCGAGCTTGACGCCCTCGTGAAACTTCCATTTGTTATGCCCGTCGGTCTGGGGCCTCGCATCCTGCGGGCCGATACGGCGGCGCTGGCGGCGCTTGCCTGCTGGCAGGCGATCCTGGGAGATGGCCAGCAGCGTCCGCCGCATCGCAGCTCCGCTTAGCATCAGTCAGGGTCGGTACATCGATGTCAGCGCCTCCGAAGTCGCGCGGCGAACCCGTTACGGACAAGCGCCAGCTGGTGGACTACCTGGCCGCCGGCTCGAAACCGCGCGCGAAATGGCGAATCGGAACCGAGCACGAGAAGTTCGCCTTCAACCTGAAAGATCTGCGCACGCTGCCCTATGACGGCACCGCCGGCATCCGCGCCATGCTCGAGGGCATGACGCGCTTCGGTTGGGTGCCGGTGCTCGAGAACGGCAACCCGATCGCGCTCAGCAAGGGCGCCTGCAACATCACGCTCGAGCCCGGCGGCCAGTTCGAGCTGTCGGGCGCGCCGGTCGAGAATCTGCATCAGACCTGCAATGAGGTGAACACGCATCTCGATCAGGTGAAGCAGGTCGGCGCCGAGCTCGGCACGGGCATGCTCGGCATGGGCTTCAATCCGAAATGGGCGCGCGCGGACCAGCCGTGGATGCCGAAGGGCCGCTACAAGATCATGGGCGACTACATGCCGAAGAAGGGCAAGCTCGGCATCGACATGATGATCCGCACCTGCACGGTGCAGGTGAACCTGGATTTCGCCGACGAAGCCGACATGGTCAAGAAGATGCGCGTCGCCATCGCGCTGCAACCGGTGGCGACCGCGCTGTTCGCCGACTCGCCGTTCACCGAGGGCAAGCCCAACGGCTTCATGAGCTATCGCAGCCAGATCTGGACCGACACCGATCCCGACCGCTGCGGCATGCTGCCCTTCGTGTTCGATCCCGGCTACGGCTTCGAGCGCTATGTCGACTGGATGCTCGACGTGCCCATGTATTTCGTCTACCGCGACGGCAAGTATGTCGATTGCAGCGGCCAGTCTTTCCGCGACTTTCTGAAGGGCAAGCTGCCGGCGTTGCCCGGCGAGATTCCCGGCATGGGCGACTGGATCGACCATCTGACGACGGCGTTTCCGGAGGTGCGGCTGAAGCGATTCCTGGAGATGCGCGGCGCCGACAGCGGGCCGTGGCAGCGGCTGTGCGCGCTGCCGGCGCTGTGGGTCGGCCTGCTCTACGACTCGGCCGCGCTCGATGCCGCCTGGGAGCTGTGCAAGGATTGGTCGCTGGCCGAGCGCGAGCAGCTGCGCAGCGATGTGCCGCGTGTCGCGTTGCGCGCGCAGGTCCGCAAGCGCAGCGCGCAGGATCTCGCCAAGGACGTCCTGGCCATCGCGCGCACCGGCCTGCAGCGTCGCGCGATCCTCGACGCGAAGGACCGCGACGAGAGCCGCTTCCTCGACATCCTCGACGCGATTGCGGCCAGCGGCCGCTGCCCGGCGGAAGACAAGCTCGCCCTCTTCAACGGCCGCTGGCAGGGCAGCGTCGATCCGGTATTCGCCGAGTTCGCTTACTGAGCACATCGCGGCAGCGTCAGAGTGGCGTGAGCGTGATGCGTTCGCGCTTGAACGGCACTTCCTCCGGCGGCGGGACCTCGAACTCGCGGGCGCAGCGGTGGCCGTCATGCACGGCGGCGGCGATGGTGCCGGGGACAAGGCAATCGCCGACGCGGGTGACCGACTTGATGCCGGCGTCGGCCAATGCGGCGGTATTGGCCGCGAGCTCGTGGTAGAGCGCGTCGTTGGGCATGCGCAGCGAGACCATCACGACGGAGCGCGCGGCGACCGTGCGCGGGCGTCCGGTGAAGGCGCAGACGAGTTGCGCCTCACCGTCGCGGATGGCGGCGAGGCGGTGCGAGACGATGATATCGATGCCGGCCTCGAGAAGACGCGCCTGGATGTAGGGCTGCTCCTGGCTGCCGACCGTCCATTCGGAGACCAGGGCGGCAGGCGTGACCAGGGTGACGGGCGGGCCGCGCTTGCGCAGTTCCTCGGCGACTGCGCCTCCCATGTAGTAGGGATCGTCGTCATAGACCAGGACCGGGCCGGGAATGTCGCGGCCTGCCAGCACATCGTCGGGCGTGAAGATCTGCGGCCGGTCGGTGCCGGGAATGGGCGCGAAGCTGCTGCGGCCGGAGCCGTCGCGACGCCAGCGGGAGCCGGTGGCCAGCACGATGTGGGCGAAGCCGGACTCGCGGATCTCGGCGGCGCCCATGCGGCTGTCGCGGTAGATCGTGACGTTCGCCATCTTCTCGATCTGGCCGACGCGGTAGTCGCGCACGCGCGCCCATTCGCTCAAGCCTGGAAGTCGTGACTCCAGACTAACGCGGCCGCCGAGTTCTTTGGTCGCTTCGGCTAAATGCACATCGTAGCCGCGCTGGCCGAGGGCGCGGGCGCATTCGAGGCCGGCCGGGCCGGCGCCGACGATGAGGACTTTGGTGTCGGAGCCCTTGGGCGCGATGATCTCGGGATGCCAGCCGCGCCGCCACTCCTCGCCCATGGTCGGGTTCTGGGTGCAGCGCAAGGGCACGCCGTAGTAGTCGGAGGCGATGCAGACGTTGCAGCCGATGCATTCGCGAATGTCTTCGGGGCGGCCCTCCTCGATCTTCTTCGGCAGGAACGGATCGGCGATCGAGGGGCGGGCGGCGCCGATGAAGTCGAGGATGCCGCGCCTCACCTGCGCCACCATGGTGTCCGGCGAGGTGAAGCGGCCGACGCCGACCACGGGCTTGCTGGTGACGCTCTTCACGAAGGCGACGTAGGGCTCCTGCGCGGCCTCCTGGGCGAAGCGCGAGGAGCGGGCGTCGACGATGTAGTCGCCATATTGCACGTCCCAGAGGTCCGGCAGCTCGGCCAGCATGGCCACGACGTCGCGGACCTCGCGCTCGGCGGTGAGGTCGGTGAAGCCGGCCAATTCGCCGACATTGAGGCGCACCGCCACCGCCGCCTTGTCGCCGACGGCGGCGCGCGTCTCCTCGATCATCTCGCGGATCAGGCGGGCCCTATTCTGCAGGCTGCCGCCATACTCATCGGTGCGGTCATTGGTGAGGCGGGAGAGGAACTGCATCGGCAGATAGGCGTGGCCGGCATAGACATAGACGATGTCGAAGCCGGCGATCACCGCGCGCTCGGCCGCCTCGCCCTGCCAGTGCAGGAGATTGCGGATGTCCTGCTTGTCCATGCGGCGGGCCTGCACGGGCTCGACGAAGGCCGAGGCGAGCTCGCGCGGCGCCAGCAGGCCCTGGCGGCTGTAGCGGTTCATGGTGACGCGGCCGCCATGCCAAAGCTCGCAGCCGGCGAGCGCGCCATGCTCGTGCACGGCGTCGGTCATCAGTGCGAGGTCGCGGATGTCGTCGTCGTTCCAGAGCCGGCAATGGGCGAAGGGCGTGTCGTCGGAGGTCGGGTGGATCGAGCAGTACTCGGTGTTGACGACGGCCCAGCCGCCGGCCGCCTTCATGCCGCGCATGGCCGCCAGGGTGTGCGGATAGCCCGAGCCCATGCCCGTGCAGTGCGGCACCTGGTAGAAGCGATTCTTGGCCGTCTTGGGGCCGATCTTCACCGGCTCGAACAGGATGTCGTAGCGGGGGTCGCGGGGCATCGGGCTCTCACCTGGCGTCAAAGTGAGACTCGGACCAACGCCGTGCGTGCTTCGACAAGCTCAGCATGAGGGTCTTTCTTTCTGCCATGAAAATTGTCCCTCATCCTGAGCTTGTCGAAGGACGCAGACTGCTCATGCCAGACTCTTCGTGTCGAATGTGCTCCATGCGAAACGGCACGTCGCCGGAGGGTGGTTCGTCGAGCTCGCGGGCGTAGCGATGGCCACCATGAACGGCGGCGGCGATGAGGCCGGGACTGAGGCAATCGCCGATGCGGGTCACCGACGCGATGCCGGCGGCGGCGAGCGCTGGCGGATCGGAGACAAGCGCGTCGTAGAGATCCGTGACCGGCAGCCGCGAGGTCACCACGATTGCCGAACGCGCCTGCAAGGTGCGGCGGCGGTCGGTGTAGGTGCAGGCCAATTCCATCTCGCCGTCGCGGATCGCGGCGAGGCTGTGCCAGAGGATCACTTCCACCCCGGACTCGAGCAGGCGCGTCTGGATGAAGGGTTGCTCGTGACTGGCGATCGTCCAGGCCGAGACCGTGCCGGCGGGGATGACCATCGTGACGCCGATGTCGCGCCGCCGCAGTTCCTCGGCGATGACGCCGCCCATGTAGCCGTGATCGTCGTCGTAGATGACGACAGGGCCGGGGATGGCGGCGCCGCCGAGGATGTCGTCGGGCGTGAAGACGTTCGTGCGCTCGTTGCCGGGAATCGGGTGGTGATGGACGCGGCCCACGCCGTCTCTGCGCCAGCGCGCGCCGGTGGCGATGACGACGCGGGCGGCGCCGAACTCGCGGACGTCGGCGGCGGTGAGCCGGCTGTCGCGATAGACGGTGACATTGGCCATGCGCTGAAGCTGGCCGACGCGGTAGTCGCGCACGCGGATCCATTCGTTGAGGCCGGGCAGCCTGGCCTCGGCGATGACGCGGCCGCCGAGCTCGGTCGTCGCCTCGGCGAGATGCACGCTGTAGCCGCGCTGGCCGAGGGCGCGCGCGCATTCGAGGCCGGCGGGGCCGGCGCCGACGATCAGCACGCTGTCCTCCGAGGCCTTGGGCGCGATGATTTCCGGATGCCAGCCGCGCCGCCATTCCTCGCCCATGGTCGGGTTCTGCGTGCAGCGCAGGGGCACGCCGACGTCGTTGGAGGCGACGCAGATGTTGCAGCCGATGCATTCGCGGATGTCGTCGGGGCGGCCTTCCTCGATCTTCTTGGGCAGGAAGGGGTCGGCGATCGAGGGGCGGGCGGCGCCGATCATGTCGAGGATGCCGCGCTTCACCTGGGATACCATCGTATCCGGCGAGGTGAAGCGGCCGACCCCGACCACCGGCTTGCTCGTGATTTTCTTGACGAAGGCGACGTAGGGCTCCTGGGCGCCTTCCTTGGCGAAGCGCGAGGAGCGCGCATCGATATCGTAGGAGCCGAGCTGGACGTCCCAGAGGTCAGGCAGCTCGCCCAGCATCTCGATCACCTCGCGGCCTTCGCCCTCGCTGGTGATGCCCTCGGGGCCCTGGAACTCGTCGACCATCAGGCGGACGGCGAGCGCCGTGTCGGGGCCGATGGCCTCGCGGGTGTCCAGGATCATCTCCTTCAGCAGGCGGGCGCGGTTCTCCAGGCTGCCGCCATATTCGTCGCTGCGCTGGTTGGTGCGGCGCGACAGGAACTGCGCCGGCAGGTAGCCGTGGCCGGCATAGACATAGACGATGTCGAAGCCGGCCCGCACGGCGCGCTTGGCCGCCTCGGCCTGCCAGCGCCGGAAATTCCGGATGTCCTCCTTGTCCATCGGCCGCGCCTGGACGGGGTCGTAGTAGACGCAAGGCTGGTGGCCGGGTGCCAGCAGTCCCTCGCGGCTGAAGCGGTTGAGCGTGTGATAGCCGCCATGCCACAGCTCGACGCCGGCCAGGCTGCCATGCTCGTGCACGGCCGCCGTCATCAGGGCGTTGTCGCGCACGTCCTCCTCGTTCCACAGTCGGCAGAACGGGTTAGGCGTGTCGTCGGAGGAGGGGTGGATCGAGCAGTACTCGGTGTTGACC
>JBGPEQ010000228.1:0-6636 GCA_041482855.1 Dongiaceae bacterium
CTGGCATTGGAGCCCGAACAACGGCTGGAGCATGAACCACGAGATCCGCGGCTGGAACGAGTGCCTGATCACCTACTTCATGGCGGCGGCCTCGCCGCGCTATCCGATCGCCGCCAAGACCTATCATCGCGGCTACTGCGAAGGCCGCGACTTCCGCAACGGCCGCAAGTACTACGACATCGAGCTGCCGCTCGGCCCCGACTATGGCGGGCCGCTGTTCTTCACCCAGTATTCGTTCCTCTATCTCGACCCGCACGGTCTCAAGGACCGCTATGCCGACTACTGGCAGCAGAACGTCCAACACACGCTCATCAACCGCGAACATTGCGTGCGCAATCCGAAGGGGTACAAGGGCTACGGCGCGGATTGCTGGGGCCTCACGGCGAGCGACAACTACGAAGGCTACAGCGCGCACGCCCCGCACAACGACCTCGGCGTGATCACGCCGACGGCGGCCCTGTCCTCGTTCCCCTATGCGCCCGAGCATTGCATGCAGGCGCTGCGCCACTTCTATGGAAAGCTGGGCGATCGCATCTGGGGCGAGTACGGCTTCAAGGACGCCTTCAGCGAGAGCAAGGACTGGGTCGCGGATTCTTATCTGGCCATCGATCAAGGTCCGATCATCCTGATGATCGAGAACCATCGCACGGGGCTGCTGTGGGACCTGTTCATGAGTTGCCCGGAAGTGCAGGAAGGCCTGAAGAAGCTCGGCTTCGAGAGCCCGCGCCTGCGCACGGGAGTCTGAGATGGCGGCGCGCGAGCGGCCCTGGTGGCAGCCGGCCGTCGTCTATCAGATCTATCCGCGCTCGTTCCAGGACAGCAACGGCGACGGTGTCGGCGATCTCGCGGGGATCGCAGAGCGCGCCGACTATCTGCAATGGCTCGGCGTCGACGCCGTGTGGATCTCGCCGTTCTATCCGTCGCCCATGGCCGATTTCGGCTACGACGTCTCCGACTATACCGGCGTCGACCCGATCTTCGGCACGCTCGTCGATTTCGACCGGCTGGTGGCGGCGTTTCATGCCCGCAATATCCGCGTCATCCTCGACTTCGTCCCCAATCATTCGTCCGATCAGCATCCCTGGTTTCGGGAGGCGCGCGCTGCGCGCAACTCGCCGAAGCGAGACTGGTACATCTGGCGCGACCCGCGGCCGGACGGCGGGCCGCCCAACAACTGGATGAGCCTGGCAACGGGCCGCAACGCCTGGGAACTCGATGCGGCCACCGGGCAGTTCTACTACCACGCCTTTCTCGCCGAGCAGCCCGATCTCAACTGGCGCAATCCGGCCGTGCGCAAGGCGATGTACGACGCGCTGCGCTTCTGGCTCGCCCGCGGTGTCGATGGATTCCGCGTGGATGTTCTCTGGCATCTTTCGAAGGACCCGGAGTTCCGCGACAACCCGATCAATCCGAACTACCGCCCTGCCGACGATCCGCCCTATCGCCGCTTCATCCAGCAATACAATGCCGACGCGCCGGGAATCATGGACATCGTCGTGGAGTTGCGGCGCGTGCTCGAGGAGTATCCGGGCGACCGGCCGCTGATCGGCGAACTCTATCTGCCGCTGGCGCGGTTGATGGAATACTACGGCCCCAATTTGAATGCCGCCCACATGCCCTTCAATTTCTCGATGTTATGGGCGTCCTGGAAGCGCGACAAGTGGAAGGCCGAAGCGATCTCCCGTCTGATCTCCGACTATGAGGCGGCGCTCCCGCCCGGGGCGTGGCCGAACTGGGTGCTGGGGAACCACGATCAGCCGCGCGTGGCGACCCGTCTTGGCCCGGCGCAGGCGCGGGTCGCCATGGTCCTGCTGCTGACCCTGCGCGGCACCCCGACGCTCTACTACGCCGACGAACTCGGTCACGAGAGCGTGCTGATTCCGCCCGATCGCGTGCGCGATCCCTTCGGCATCAACATGCCCGGCGGCACCCAAGGCCGCGATCCCGTGCGCACGCCCATGCCGTGGGACGGCTCCGTCAATGCCGGCTTCAGCGCGGGCGAGCCCTGGCTGCCGCTCACGGGCAACGCTGCCGCGATCTCCGTCGAGGCGCAGAAACGCGATCCCAACTCGATGCTCTCGCTGACGCGATCGCTGCTCGCGCTGCGGCGGCGGGAGGCCGCTCTCTCGGTCGGCGACTGGAAGCTGCTGCCGGTCGAGGGCGACGCGCTCGCCTACACGCGGACCTCGCGGGGACGGAGCTTCATCGTCGTTCTCGATTTCGAATCCCGCGCCAAGACCGTTCGCTTGGGCGATGGCATTGCCGGTCGCGTCGAGCTTTCGACCCATGCCGGGCGCGTCGGCGAGCCGATGACGGGCAGCATCGAATTGCGCGCGGGCGAGGCGGTCATTGTCTCGTCAACGGCGGTGGACCGGCGATAGCCCAGCCGAGGCTCCGTGGCCGATTGCGCCGCGGTTGAGAATTGCCCAGACTGCGTTGCTTCCGCTGGCCCAGCGCAGCCCGGCCCACGCCCCTATCCGGAGAATAGTCATGACCAAGGTTCTGCATCAGCCTCTCGGCGGCAACAAGATGCCCCGCTTCGCCGGCCCGGCCACGATGATGCGCCTGCCGATGCTGCCTTCGGCCCAGGGCCTCGACGTCTGCTTCGTCGGCGTGCCGCTGGATACCGGCACCTCGAACCGCGCCGGCGCCCGCTTCGGCCCGCGCCAGATTCGCGCCGAGAGCTGCCTTGTCCGCCCCTACAACATGGCGACGCGCGCCGCGCCGTTCGACAGCCTGTCGATCGCCGACATCGGCGACGTCGCCATCAACACCTTCGACCTGAAGAAGAGCATCGGGATCATCGAATCCGCCTTCGACGAGATCCTGTCCCACAACGTCAAACCGCTCACCATGGGCGGCGACCACACCATCGACATCCCGATCCTGCGTGCCCTGAAGAAGAAATACGGCCCGGTCGGCCTGGTGCATATCGACGCCCATGCCGACGTCAACGAGAGCATGTTCGGCGAGAAGTTCGCCCATGGCACGCCGTTCCGCGTCGCCGTGGAGGAGGGCCTGCTCGACGGCAAGCGCTGCGTGCAGATCGGGCTGCGCGCCACCGGCTATGCCGCCGACGATTTCGATTGGCCGCGCCGCCAGGGCTTTCGCGTCGTGCAGGCCGAGGAGTGCTGGCACAAGTCGCTGACGCCGCTCATGGCCGAGGTGCGCGAGCAGGTGAAGGGCGGTCCGGTCTATCTGAGCTTCGACATCGACGGCCTCGATCCCTCCTACGCGCCGGGCACCGGCACGCCGGAGATCGGCGGCCTGACTACGCCGCAGGCGCTCGAGATCATCCGCGGCTGCCGCGGCCTCGACCTCGTCGGCGGCGATCTCGTCGAAGTCGCGCCGCCCTACGATACGACCGGCAATACGGCGCTCACTGCCGCCAACCTGTTGTTTGAAATGCTGTGCGTGCTGCCAGGCGTCGTCTACCGCAACTGAGCGTCATCGGAAGGGGAAGCGGTCATGGCGACATGCGCCGAGGCGCCGGTCAATCTGCCAGGGAAGTCGACGATGAGTCACGAGCCGAGAAGACCGGTCTTGCGCCGGCGCCGGCAGCCGGTGCGGCGGCCGGCGCACTCGAACGATCAAGGCCGGATGCGGGCGATTAGAAAGGGAAGTCGCCCTTCCGGCTACGGCGCAACCGTGAACGTCGTGTACATTCCCGCCTTGAAGTGGCCGGCTTCGTTGCAGAACAGCAGGTACTTGCCGGCCTTGAGCGTGAGCGTGGTGCTGCGCGACTTGCCGGGATGCACGTCGCCCAGCTCCTTCATGCCTTTCAGCTTGTCTTCGTCGACCCGCACGCCGTCGGTGTCCATCGGCATTGCGTCCGGCCCGAGGTCGGTCTTCACGAGCAGCAGCTCGTGATCTTCGTCGGTCGAGATGTTCGTGACCTTGAACTGGACCTTGCCCGGCTTGACGTGATCGGTGCTGAGCGTGATGCCCTGCGAGCCGTCGGGCTTGTTCCAGAGATCGGCGCTCACGACGGCGGGGCCGGCGGCAAGCACGGGAATTGCGAAGGCGCAGAGCAGCGACGCGGCGAGCAGGGTCCGGAAGTGCGACGGTCTCGACATGGGAGGCATCCTTTCATGAGCGGAGCGGGGCCGTCTGCGATCGACGGGACGTGCCTGGCTTCCGCAATCCACGGCCGAGAGTCGGCTGCTTCGGGAGCGCTCGGGTTGATCTGGCGCAATCGCGATTGCGACAAAGCGCCACAGATCGCCGCGCCGTTCGATCTTGGCGTCGAGACGGTGCGGCGGGTCGGCGCCGCCGCACGGGACGAGAATATTGCGAGCGAGCGACCTCAGCGTTGCCGCGGGTCGCCCGTCCGTTCGGTCAACTGCCAGCGGCGATACCGAGCTGGACCTGCGTGATCGCGCGATTGACGAGGTCCAAGGCGTTGGCGCGGTGCCCGCCCTCGTTGTGCTCGGCGACCCTCAGCTCGCTCTGGGCCGTGAGCAGCGCATTCAGCGCCGCCTCCATGTGCGGCTGCGCGGCGTAGGCAAGTCCGGCGGCGAATGCGCCGCCGGCAACGGCGAGGATGGCAATCGCTGCGAGAGGCCGACGGCGGCGAATCGACGTTGTCGACATTGAGAATCTCCCCATTTGCGAATCCTGCGAGTGCCAATTTCTGCTCGGGCGGGCCGAGGTAAAGAGGCTGTGTTGTCGCGCTATGCGCGCGCTGCAGGGCGACTATCTCCAGGCCTTCGTGATCGCCGGCGATCCGCGGGGCCGGGCCGGCACCGGTACCGGCTTGAATCGGGGTGACTCCCGTGAGAACCTACTCTGGCCTCGAAAGTGTGTGGAAAAATAGAATCGGGCGCCGATTGCCTGGACAGCCGCTAAAGGCTGGGCAATTGCATTTGAAGCTTGTGTCGTGCCGCGAGAGGTCTTTCGCACGCGGAGACACGGAGGGTGTGGAGATTTTTGTAGGAGCGACCTGCGCCCGCCCGGGGCCATCGCCGCGCGGCAGTTCTTCAGTATCCTGGTGCAATCCGCATCGCGCCAGTCGTGGAGGATGAACTTGAGCGCGTAGAGATCGGCGTCGGTCGGCAGTGCCGCAAAGAAGTCTCCGCCGACTACCTCGGTGCGCCCGGCGACGCCCGCGTTCTCCAGAAGGGGGCGGGCCTTCGCAACCACCTCCGGCATGTCGAACAACACGCCGCGCATCTCCAGACAGGCCCGCAGCACGCCGGCAACGAGGGCGCCATGGCCGCCGCCGCCGCCGACGATCTGCCGAACGCCCTCGAAGCTGTAGGCGCCCAGCAGGTCGGCGACCGAGGCCGCCGTCTGTCCGGCCATGAAGCTGTTGAACGTGGCGGCCGCTTCGGTGTGGCTCCTGACATGGTCGAACACCGTTTCGCCGAAGGCCGCCTCCATGCCGGACCTGCCCGTCTTCACGCTCGACGGCAGGCTGCCCCACGCCGCCCAGTTCATCTTGCTGCCCGCGAACACGGCCCGCGGCCGGAGCGAGTCCGCCACGTCGGACCGCAGCCACTCGGACAAGGCGGTCAGTGCGAAGACGTCCCGATCCCGCTCGGCGAAGACGCCCTCGCTCGCCAGGAAGCGGAGGACACGCCGCAGGAAGCCTTCGTCGGCCCCGCTGAGGCGCGCGAGTTCCGCAGCGCTCTTGGGTCCCTTGGCCAGGTGATCGGCAATTCCCAGTTCAGCGACCACCGAGGTCGCGACGGTGATTGAAAAGCCGCACAGCAGACGCCGCATGTCGCCCAGGGAGGACATGCCTTGCACCGTAGCATCCACGTGACGCGGACCCCGTTCAGAACTGCGCCATCGGTATAGCAGACGGGAACGCCGGCGAACGTGCGTTGATGATGTTCGGGCGCTCAGGCCATCACGGCTTTCCCCAGAGATCGTCGTAGTTGGAGAACTTCCTGAGCGTCAGGTCGAAGCGGGTCGGTTCGATCAGCGGCAGGATCCGCTTCAGCAGCGCATTGGGAATCGCCGAGGTGTGGCGGACGTAGAGATCGATCGGGTCGAGCAGGTGTCGCAGATGCAGCTTCGGATCGTAGTTCAGGGGGCTGCTGCGCAGCCACTTATAGCCCTTCTCCATGGCCCAGGAGATCATGTCGCGGACGGCGTAGTGGTAGAGATGCAGCTTGAGGGCGACCGAATAGTCGAGGCCGATATATTCGGCGAAGATCGCGTCGCCCTCGATCATGCAGAGGCTGAAGGCGACGATCCGCGCCTCCTGGCGCCAGACGAAGAAGCGCACGATCTCCGGCATCAGGCGGCCGAGGCCGCAGAAGAACTCCCGCGTCAGCTTCTCGAACCGGAGCTTCGAGCGCTCGTAGACCTGCAGGTAGAGCGGGTAGACGTCGTCGATGATGGGCGCCACGTCGGCGACGACGCTCATCTCGATCGGCGGGGCCTGAGCCGTGGCGAGGAATTTCTTGCGCAGCTTCCGGCGGGTGGCGCTGTTGAGCGCCCGCTCCATGTAGTCGGCGAAGCTCGGGTAGTCGATGTTGAGGCGCGTCATCGGCAGGCTCGGCACCCGGCTGAAGCCGCGGCGCAGGAAGCATCGCAACGGCTCCCGGTACTTGGCCGGAAACTCCTTCAAGACGATCAGCTGCGCGCCGAGATCGCGCGCATGCGTCGCGATGGCGCAGGCGAGCA
>JBGPEQ010000229.1:0-6615 GCA_041482855.1 Dongiaceae bacterium
GCGAGACGCAGGCGCTGGTCGTGACCACGCTCGGAACGTCCGAGGATGAGCAGCGGATCGATTCGCTTGAAGGGGAATACTTCAAGACGTTCATGCTCCACTATAATTTCCCGCCGTTCAGCGTGGGAGAAACAAAACCGTTGCGCGGTCCCGGCAGACGGGAAGTCGGGCATGGCGCGCTTGCTGAGCGGGCCCTCAAGGCCATGGTCCCCACCAAGCTGGAGTTCCCATACACGATACGGATTGTGTCGGACATTCTTGAGTCGAACGGTTCATCGTCCATGGCCACGGTTTGCGGTGGAACGCTTGCGCTGATGGACGCGGGGGTCCCGATCAAGGCGCCGGTTGCCGGCATTGCCATGGGCCTCATCAAGGAGGACGAAGGCTTTGCCGTGCTGTCCGATATCCTCGGCGACGAAGACCACCTGGGCGACATGGATTTCAAGGTCGCCGGCACGGCGCAGGGCGTGACGTCGCTACAGATGGATATCAAGATCACCTCGATCACGCCGGAGATCATGAAGATCGCACTGGCGCAGGCGCAGGAGGGTCGCCTGCACATTCTCGGCGAGATGGCCAAGGCGATGCCTGAGTCACGCGACGCGGTGAGCCAGAACGCGCCGCGGATCACGGTGATCAATATTCCCAAGGACAAGATTCGCGAGGTCATCGGCACCGGCGGCAAGGTCATTCGCGAGATTTGCGAAGTCACCGGCGCCAAGATCGACATCGAGGACGACGGCACCATCAAGGTGGCGGCTGTCGATGCGAAGGCCTCGCAGGCCGCCATCGACTGGATTCGCGGCATCGTCGCGGAGCCGGAGATCGGCGTCGTATACAGCGGCAAGGTCGTGAAGGTCGTCGATTTCGGCGCCTTCGTGAACTTCCTCGGCAGCCGCGACGGCCTCGTGCACATCAGCGAGCTGGCGCCTCAGCGCGTGAAGACCGTCGCCGATGTCGTCAAGGTCGGCGACCTCGTCAAGGTCAAGGTCATCGGCATGGACGATCGCGGCAAGGTAAAGCTCAGCATGAAAGCGGTCGACCAGGCCACCGGCGAAGATATTGCGAGGAACGCAGAAGCCGCCGGCTGATTCGACGCCGCGACGGCCAAGCCGTGTCGGGCTTTCGGCTGCCCAAGATAATCGGGCACCGGGGAGCTGCGGCCTATGCGCCGGAGAACACGCTGGAGGGCATCCGTGAAGCGGCGCGCCGTGGTGCGCGCTGGGTCGAGGTCGATGCCAAGCTGACGGGCGATGGTGTCGTCATTCTCATGCATGACGACACCCTCGACCGCACCACGAACGGCCGCGGTGCGGTTGCCGGGGCGACGTTTCGAGATATCGGCCTCCTCGACGCCGGCGCTTGGTTTGGAGAGGCCTGGAGCGACGCTCGGGTACCGCGGCTGGCGGATGCGTTGGCGCTGTTGTTGGAGCTCGATATGCAGGCCAATATCGAGATCAAGCCTTGTGTCGGGCGCGAGATCGAGACGGCTGCGGCGGTAGCCCAGGTCATCGATCGCTGCTGGCCGTCGGACCGTGCCTGGCTGCTGTTGTCGAGTTTCAGACGCGACAGCTTGGAAGCTGCTCGCACTGCGGCGCCGGAGATCGCGCGCGGACTGCTGATCTGGGAATTCACCGCGGACTGGGGCCCCGCCGCGGCCGCGCTCGATTGCGTCAGCATCCACTGTGCGGACCGACATCTGACCCGACAGTGGGCCGCTGAAATCCGGCAGGCCGGCTATGCTCTCGCCGTCTACACGGTCAATGATCCCGCACGCGCGTCGGAGTTGATGGCTTGGGGCGTGCAATGCCTGATCACCGACCGCCCGGACGCGATCGCTGAGGTTGGCTGACGGTGGCCCAGCGGGGTGTGGCCTTTCCAGTCCGGTGGGTCTATATAGGCCGTAAGGTATTGGCGTCCCAGACATTAATGCTCCGGAGGCCGTGTGGAGCCGCTTAAGCCGATCATCATCTCCGGACGGGAGGTATTGCCGCTGGTCGAAGGCGGCAAGGGCATCTCCATATCCAATGGCGAAAGCTCGGGAGCGTGGGCGGCGTCGGGCGGCGTCGGCACGTTTTCCGGCGTCAATGCCGATTCCTACGATGCGCAGGGCAACCTGATTCTACAAGTCTATCATGGCCGCACGCGGCGCGAGCGGCATGAGGAACTCGTTGCGTTTGCGGTCAGCGGCGGCATCCACCAGGCCCGCATCGCCTATGAGCAATCCAACGGGCGCGGTCGCATCCACATGAATGTGCTGTGGGAGATGGCGGCCTCCGAGCGCGTGCTGTACGGCGTCCTCGAGGGTGCCAAGGGGCTCATCAACGGCGTCACCTGCGGCGCCGGCATGCCCTACAAGATCGCGGAGATCTGCACCCGATATGGCGTCTACTACTACCCGATCGTGTCCTCCGCCCGCGCGTTCCGGGCATTGTGGAAGCGCGCCTATCACAAGTTCCAGGACTGGTTGGGCGGCGTCGTCTATGAGGATCCGTGGCTCGCCGGCGGCCACAATGGTCTTTCCAACAGCGAAGACCCGACCAAACCCGAGGCGCCCTATCCGCGCGTCGTCGAGCTTCGCCGCTACATGCGGGAGGAGTGCGGGCTTGCGCAAACGCCGATCTTCATGGCCGGCGGCGTGTGGTTTCTGCGGGAGTGGGTGGATTGGCTCCACGATGCGGACGTTGGGCCGATCGCGTTTCAGTTCGGCACCCGTCCGCTCCTGACCCAGGAGAGTCCGATCTCCGCTGAGTGGAAACGCCGCCTGTTGACGCTGCATGAAGGCGAGGTCTTTCTCAACCGTTTCAGTCCGACCGGCTTCTATTCCTCCGCCGTCAATAATCCGTTCGTGCGGGAATTGCGGGATCGCTCTGACCGACAGGTCGCCTACAGCTCGACGCCCGTCGGCGAGCATGAGTGGGCATTTCCGGTCGGTGCCCGCAGCCGTACGGTCTATCTCACGGCCGCCGACAAGCTGCGGGCGTCGGACTGGGTCGCCAAGGGCTTTACCGAGGCCCTGCGGACGCCGGATTCGACCCTTGTCTTCGTGACGCCTGAGAAGGCCAACGAGATTCTGACCGACCAGATCAATTGCATGGGCTGTCTCAGCGCCTGCCAGTTCTCGAACTGGGCGCAGAACGAGCAAGCTACGACCGGGAAGAAGGCCGATCCGCGTTCCTATTGTATCCAGAAAACATTGCAGAGGATCAGTCACTCCGAAGACACGGAGAACCAGCTGATGTTCGCCGGTCACAATGCCTTTCGCTTCAAGGACGATCCGTTCTATGCGAGCGGCTTCATTCCGACTGTAAAGCAGCTGGTAGAACGCATTCAAACCGGCGATTGACCCCGCGCGGGTTCTTTTTATTTCTTCCAGACAATGGCCTAGTCTGCGGACTGACAGCCTTTATTTTCACCGTGATTGGCCTTATACTGCGAACCATGACGACACCGCGACCTTTCGCGCCGGTCCTGGAGCGCTTGAAGGCAGTAGGCCTCCGACCGACCCGTCAGAGATTGGCCTTGGCGCGCCTGTTGTTTGAGGCCGGCGACCGCCATGTGACGGCGGAGCAACTCCATGGCGAGGCCCGGGCGGCGAGGGTTCGGCTCTCGCTCGCGACGGTATACAACACGTTGCACCAATTCACGACGCACGGACTCCTGCGCGAGGTGGTGGTCGAGCCGGGCCGGTCATATTTCGATACCAACACCACGGACCATCATCATTTCTTTTTCGAATCCCAAAGTCGCCTCGAGGACATTCCGGGCGACCAGGTGGAGTTGGCGCGCATACCGGCACCGCCGATGGGGACGCGCGTCAGCCGCGTCGATGTTATCGTGCGCGTCGCTTCGAACGAATCATGACCTGCGGCGTACAAGTCATGATTCGCAGATTTGAACCATTCTAGACTATTGACAATCCTATTGCCTGCAATAACATTCATATCACGGTGCCTGGACTGACAGCCGCCCAGGCAGATCACTTTTTGTTCCGGTAGCTGAGGAGGGAGAATCCGCCATGGCGTCATTGAAAGGCTCAAAGACCCTGGACAATCTCAAGGCCGCGTTTGCTGGCGAGAGTCAGGCGAACCGGCGCTATCTCTATTTCGCCCAGAAGGCCGACGTCGAGGGCTACAACGACGTGTCGGCCGTCTTCAGATCGACGGCCGAGGGCGAGACCGGCCATGCGCACGGTCATCTGGAATTCATGGAGGCGGTCGGCGATCCCGCCACCGGCCAGCCGATCGGCACGACCGAGTTGAATCTGAAGGCCGCCATCGCCGGCGAGACTCACGAATACACCGATATGTATCCGGGCATGGCCCGCACGGCGCGTGACGAGGGCTTCGCCGAAATCGCCGATTGGTTCGAGACGTTGGCGAAGGCCGAGAAGTCCCATGCCGGCCGCTTCCAGAAGGCGTTGCAAACGCTGGGTTAGGTCGCCCATGCCGGCGGGTGGGGCGGCCTCCGTGGCCCACCCGCGGCAAGAGATCTAGCCGCATCGAGTTCTGCTGGCTCGTCTGCGCGAGGGCGGGACAGGACGAGGACATGTCATGCGCGAAGGCAGTCTCGATCCGCCGGTCCGACACCCGATCGCCTGGAGAGATCCGGATTTCTACGACGCCGAGAAGATCGACGCCGAACTGCGGCGGGTTTTCGACATCTGCCATGGCTGTCGGCGCTGCTTCAACCTATGCGACAGCTTCCCGCGGTTGTTCGATCTGATCGACAACTCGGGATCGGGCGAGCTCGATTCGGTCGAGAGCAGCGACTTCGGGCCTGTCGTCGATGCCTGCACGCTCTGCGACATGTGCTTCATGACGAAATGCCCGTACGTACCGCCGCATCAATTCAATCTCGATTTTCCTCATCTGATGCTGCGCTACCGCGCCGCGCAGTTGCAGCGTGGAGAGGTGGGGCGCCTGCAGCAGGAGCTGACCGAGACCGATCGCAACGGCAAGCTGGCCGGTCTGGCCGCGCCCATCGCCAATTGGGCCGGGCGTACGGACAATGAGGTCACCCGGCCGCTTCTGGAGAAGATCGCGGGCGTCGATCGCGCGGCCGCCCTGCCGAAGTTTCATGGCAAGACGCTCGTGCTGCGGGCCATGGAAGGCAAGCCCGAGGTCAATCGCGAGGCGCCGGCGTTTGGCCGCAAGGTGGCCCTGTATGCGACCTGCTTCGCCAACTACAACAACCCCTCGATCGGCACCGCCGCACTCGCGGTGCTCGCCAAGAACGGCGTCGAAAGCGAGATCGTCTATCCCGCCTGCTGCGGAATGCCGCAGCTGGAGCAAGGGGATCTTGCGCGAGTCGCCGATAGCGCGCGTCGCATCAGCACGATGCTCGTTCCATGGATCGACGAGGGCTATGACGTGGTGGCGTTGGTGCCGTCCTGCGCGCTGATGCTGAAGTTCGAGTGGCCGCTGATCCTGCCGCAGGATGCCGCCGTCAAGCGGCTCTCCGAGGCGACGTTCGACGTCACGGAGTACATTGTCGACATCGCCAAGCACGAAGGTTTGGCGCCCGGACTGCAGCCTCTCGATGGCGGCGTGGCCCTGCATATCGCCTGCCACGCACGGGCGCAGAACATGGGTCAGAAGGCGACGGAGATGATGCGCTTGATCCCCGACGCCGATCTCACGGTGATCGAGCGCTGCTCGGGCCATGGCGGTTCGTGGGGGATCATGAAGGGAAACTTCGAGACCGCCCTCAAGATCGGCCGGCCGGTGGCGCGCCAGGCCGGCGACAGTGGCAAGACCTACCTGGCATCCGAATGCCCGCTGGCCGGGATGCACATTGTCCAGGGCATGGAGCGTCTGGACCCAGGCAGGCCGGCGGCCGGACCCTCCCTCCATCCGATCGAATTATTCGCGCGAGCCTACGGGCTTTAGGGCTGCGTCCGGACTGCGGAGCGCGCAATGGCCATGAAACGAGAAATCACACGGGAAGACCTTATGCCGCCGGCCGAGTACGCCAAGGTGCGCGCCGCGCGCCGGCAGGCGGTGATCGCCAGGAAGCAGAATCGGCGGCTCGAGGTCGGACCGGTCGCGACCTTCCATTTCGAAGACTATGACAGCATGTGGCTGCAGGTGCAGGAGATGCTGTACATCGAAAAGGGCGGCGAAGCGCAGATCGCGGATGAACTCAGTGCCTACAACCCGCTCATTCCCAACGGCCGCGAGCTGGTCGCTACTGTCCTCTTCGAAATCGATGATCCCGTCCGGCGCAAGACGCTGCTCTCCCGCCTCGGCGGCATCGAGGACACGGCCTTCATTCGCGTGGGCGAGGAGACGATCAAGGGCGTGTCGGAAGCCGACATCGATCGGACGAGCGCCGACGGCAAGGCCTCTGCCGTTCAGTTCATCCATTTCCCGATCACGGCGAGTCAGATATCGAAGTTCCGCGCACGGGGCGCGCAGATCATCGTCGGCTTCGCGCACCAGGCCTACGGTCATATGGTCGTCATGCCGGAATCGGTGCGAGCCGCGCTCGCAGGCGACTTCGACTAGTACCTCTGCACAGAGGATTTGACAGGTTGGTTTTCGGCCGAGCGTAGGATTGGCAGAGCTTCGGGTTCGACCAGCAGCTGGATGCTGCGGGCGACGCCGGGCTGCC
>JBGPEQ010000230.1:0-6607 GCA_041482855.1 Dongiaceae bacterium
CTTTCCGGTCTTCTGCACCTGACGGTGGTCCTGCTGGCCGTCTTCGGCTTGCCCTGGCTCTACGACACCAACGAGATTCTGCAGGCGACTCCTGTTTCCGTCATCTCGGAGGCCCAGTTCGCCGAACTGAAGAATCAGAAGCCGCCGGCGCAGCAGAAGAAGCCGGAGCGGCCCAAGGACAAGGAAATTCCTCCTGCTCCCAAGGCGCCGGATGTTGCGCAGCCCGAACCGGAACCCGAGCCCGAGCCACAGCAGGCAGCCGAGCCCCCGCCCCAGCCGCAGCCGCCACCCGAACCACCTCAGCAAGCCGAGCAGCAGCAACCGGCGGTACAGCCGGAACCGCCGCCCGAACCACCGCAGCAGGCAGTGGCACCCGAGCCGCCACCGCAGCCCAAACCGGAGCCGGTCCCGCCGCCGGAGCCTCAGGTCGCCGAGGCCCAGCCGAAGCCCGTGCCGCCAAAGAAGCCCAACCCGCCGAAGAAGAAGGACGAGCCGAAGAAGAAGCCCGAACCGAAAGAGCGCAGTTTCGATGATATCGTTAATGGGCTTGTCGATAAGGACAAGAACAAGGACAAGAAAAAGAAGCCGGCGCAACAGCAGACGACCCAACAGGCCGCACTGCCGCAAGACAACTACGATGGCCCGCCGATCTCAGAGGGCGAGAAGGACGTGATTCGGCAGCAGATCCAGGGCAACTGGATCATCGACATCGGCATGCAGGGTCTCGAGGATATGACGGTCGAAGTGAAGGTCCGGATGAATCCGGATGGCTCCGTCGTGTCGGCCAAGGCTGATCTCAATAGTTCGAACGGTCATCCGAACTGGCCGATCTTCGCTCGCAGCTGCGAGAACGCGGTCTTGAAGAGCAGCCCGCTACGGATGCCGCCGGACAAGCCCTACCAGGCGTGGGCGACGATGACTCTGGTATTCAATGCGCGCGAAATGTTGGGATACTGATGCGCCTGCGCATGCCGCTACTCGCTCTCTTGGCGTATTGCGCAGGCTGCGCTCAGTTGGTAGATCGGCCGGCCGCGATCGTCCAAAGCCGCTGCCGCCTGGTGCGAGACTAATGAGTGATGCCTATGAGGGGAAGAGGGGAGATCGTAAAGCCATGACTACCGTCGCAATGATCCGCGGACTACTCCTGATAGGCCTGTCTCTTGCGCTCGCAAGCGCCAGCGCACGGGCTGAACTCCGCATCGACATAACAAGCGGCACCGTCAAGCCGGTTCCGATCGCGGTGACCGATCTGTTTGGCTCCGAAGTCGGCCCGCAGATCTCCGCCGTCATCGCGAGCGATCTCGAAAGCTCGGGCCTGTTCGCTCCGATCGACAAAGGCGCCTTCATCCAGACCTCGCAATCGCTGCAGGCGGTGCCGCGCTTCGGCGATTGGCGCGTCATCAACGCGCAGGCGCTCGTCACCGGCAATGTTCAGACGCAAGCCGACGGCAAGTTGCGCGTCGAATTCCGTCTCTGGGATGTCGTCGCGGAGCAGCAGATGGCCGGTCTCGCGCTCACGGCGCCCGCCAGCAATTGGCGGCGCATCGCCCATCGCGTCGCCGACGCCATCTATTCGCGCCTCACCGGCGAGGACGGCTATTTCGATTCGCGCATCGTCTACATCGCGGAATCGGGGCCGGAGACGAAGCGAGTGAAGCGCCTCGCCATCATGTACCAGGACGGCTCGAACCATAAGTTCCTCACCGACGGCAGAGACCTGGTGCTGACGCCGCGCTTCTCGCCCTCGACCCAGGAGATCACCTATCTCTCCTTCACCGGCAACCGGCCGCGCGTGCATCTGCTCAATCTCGAGACCGGTCAGCAGGAGGTGCTCGGCGATTTCCCGGGCATGACCTTCGCGCCACGCTTCTCGCCCGAGGGCAATCGGGTGGCCATGAGCCTCGCCAAGGACGGCAACACCGAGATCTACGCCATGGATCTGCGGACGCGCAAAGTGAGTCGCCTCACCAACGATCCCGCGATCGACACCTCGCCCTGCTATTCGCCGGACGCCAGCCGGATCGTGTTCAACTCCGACCGCGGCGGCTCGCAGCAGATCTACGTCATGAACGCCGACGGCAGCAACGTGCAGCGCATCTCCCACGGCGAGGGCCGCTACGGCACGCCCGTGTGGTCGCCGCGCGGCGATCTCGTCGCGTTCACGCGCATTTCCGGCGGCACCTTCTATATCGGCGTCATGCATCCCGACGGCAGCGGCGAGCGCATGCTGTCGCAGGGCTATCTGGTGGAGGGCCCGACCTGGGCGCCCAACGGGCGCGTGCTGTCGTTCTTCCGCGAGGATTCCGGCGGCGGCCCGACGCGGCTCTACACCGTCGACCTCACGGGCTACAACGAACGCGAGCTGAAGACGCCGCAGGACGCGTCCGATCCCGCCTGGTCGCCCTTGATTCCATAGGGTTCGGTGAATATGTTCCGCCACAACATGGCAAGACCGATAGCGCGGGCGACAGATCTGACGCCGGCGCCTTTCGCATTGTGCGGCGGCCGAATCATCGGATAAGTGTGCATTCAGATGTCATCGTTCCTCAAGACAGGGGTAAGAGGTACCAAGATGAACTTCAAGATCGTTGCAGCCATTGCGGCTGCCCTGTTGCTCGGTGCATGCGCGTCGAGCGAGAAGCCGGCGACCGACAATGGTGGATCGTCGACGGCAGGCGGCGGCACCGCGGGCCAGGCAGCGCCGGGCTCGGTCGAGGAATTCCAGGTTGGCGTCGGCGACCGCGTGTTCTTCGACTACGACAGCTATGAAATCCGCCAGGATGCCCAGGATACGCTGAAGAAGCAGGCGGCGTGGCTACAGCAGTATGGCCAGTACACGGTCACGATCGAGGGCCACTGCGACGAGCGCGGCACTCGCGAATACAATCTGGCGCTCGGCGAGCGGCGGTCTAACTCCATGAAGAATTATCTCGTCGCCCTCGGCGTCAACGCCAACCGCATCCAGACCATCTCCTATGGCAAGGAGCGGCCGGAGAATGGGGGGCATGACGAGATCGCCTTCTCGCAGAACCGGCGCGGAGTCACCGTCCTCTCGCAGTAGCGCGACGCGTCGCTGCAGACGCCATGTCGGGCGCCGGTCCGGCGTCGCCGTGCTTCAGCGCGGCCGCTGGGCCAGTGCCCGTTGCGCTTGCGGGCCGTGGCGCCCGGAGCGTTTCCGCGGCCGCCATAATTTCGCCGCCAAGTTCATGCATCGTTCCGGCGTTTGCAGCGCTGCACTCAAGGGGAGTGACGGCGGCGGCAGCTTTTTCTCTTTGAATGGAGGTTCGGCCATGAACCGCCGACTGCATGTTTTCCCCGTCGCAATCCTCGCGGCGGCGCTGCTGTCTTCGGCGCCCGTGCCTGCCCAGGACAATTCCGTCGCCGCCAACCAGGAAATCCGCATCCAGCAGCTCGAAGGCCAGATCCGCGATCTCAACGGCAAGCTCGAGCAAATGAATTTCCGCGTGCAGCAGATGACCGACCGGCTCGACAAGCTGGTGGCGGATGTCGACTTCCGCCTCCGGCAGGTCGAGGGCGGCGGCGCGCCGGCCACGGCGGGAGAGCAGGGCGCGGCCGATACTCAGAACCAGACGGCCGCCGCTCCGCCCGAGCCGCCGGCGACGACGCAGAGCGACTCCGGCACCGTGAATCGGAATCAGTCCGCCGCCAGCCCGGCCCAGTCGGGTGCAACCGGTCAGCCGCGGACGCTCGGCACGCTGTCGCAAGGCCAATACGATGCGCAGGCGCAGCAGCTCAACCAGAATGCCGATGCCGCGGCGGCCGCGGCGGCGGCCGGGAAGACGGGCACGCCGGGAACCTCGACCGACAGTGCCGATCAGAATAGCGAGCAGGCAGCCGCCGGCGCCGCACCCTACGCGCTGCAGGGCACAACGCCGGACGAGCAATACCAATTCGCCTTCGATCTGATGCGACAAACCAAGTATGCCGACGCCGAAAGGGCCCTCAGCACGTTCGTCGACGAATATCCGGATCATCCGCTGGCCGGCAACGCCAGCTACTGGCTCGGCGAGACCTACTATGTGCGGAAGGACTACAACAATGCCGCGCTCACCTTTGCGGAGACCTTCAAGAAATTTCCGCAGAGCGGCAAGGCCCCGGATTCGCTGCTCAAGCTCGGCATGTCCCTGGCCGCCCTCGGCGAGACCGCGGACGCCTGCCAAGCGCTCCATGAACTGACCGCGCGCTACCCGAAGGCCTCCGATGCCGTGAAGGAGCGCGCCACAAAGGAGCGGGCGAAGAACGGCTGCAAGTGACTGCCGGAAGTGGCGGCAGTGCGCTCTGAGGAAGCGGCCGCGCGGCTGCTGCCCGCTGAATTCGATCGCCTGATGCGGGCCGTGGGGCCGTTCGAGTCGCGGCCGCGCGTGGCGGTGGCGGTGTCCGGCGGCAGCGACAGTATGGCCTTGGCGCTCCTGGCCGCCTGCTGGGCCGCGCGTCGCGGCGGGGCGATCACCGGCATCACCGTCGATCATGGCTTGCGTCCGGAGGCGGCGGCCGAAGCGCGTCAGGTCGGCCGCTGGCTGCGGGCGCGCGGCATCGCGCATCGCATCCTGTGCTGGCTGCCGCCGGCTGGCGCCTTGTCCGGCGGCTTGCAGGCGGCAGCGCGCGCGGCCCGCTATGGGCTGCTGGCCGAGTGGTGTCGCCGGAATGGCGTGCTCCATCTGGCGCTGGCGCACCAGCAGGAGGACCAGGCCGAGACCATGCTGCTAAGGCTGGCGCGCGGCAGCGGCCTCGACGGTCTCGCCGCCATGGCGCCGATCGCGGAGCGCGTCGGCGTGCGACTCATCCGCCCGCTGCTGCCGATCGCGCGCGCGCGGTTGAGGGCGACGCTTTCGGACGCCCGGCAAGCCTGGATCGACGACCCCTCGAACGACGATCCGGCGCACGGCCGCATCCGTATGCGGAGGCTGCTGCCCGCCCTGGCTGCCGAGGGGCTCGATGCGGCGCGGTTGGCGGCGACCGCCGCCCATCTCGGTCGCGCCCGCGCCGCCATCGACGATGCAGTGGCCGATCTGTTGGCCGAAGCCGCCGCCATCTTTCCTTCCGGCTATGTGCGCCTGGATCCGGCCGTGTTGCGGGCGGCGCCTGTCGAGGTGTCGCTGCGCGCGTTGGCGCACTGCCTCATGGCCGTCGGGGGTGGCGAGTACGTCCCTCGCCTCGACCGGCTCGAACGTCTGCATGGCAAGGTGCGGGCCAACGCGCTCGGTGGCGGCGGCACGTTGGCCGGCTGTCTCGTCATCCCGCGCGGCGGCGCTCTCCTGATCTGTCGCGAGCCGGCGATGGCGATCGAGGAGTTGGCGATCGCGCCCGACGCGCCCGTGCTGTGGGACGGCCGATTTCGCATCGCCCTGGAGTCGGATGGCGGCGGTGGGCGCGCCGTCCGCCTGGTCGTTCGCCGTCTCGGCGCCGAAGGATGGACGGCAATCGCCGCGCGCAACCCCGGTCTGCGCCGCCATCGGATTCCGCCGGCCGTGCGGCCCAGCCTGCCGGCCTTGTGGGGCGTGCGCGGCGTCCTCGCCGTTCCCCATCTCGACGTCGCCCCCGGTGATCGCCATATGACAGTTTCGGCGGTGTTTCGTCCTCCGGCGCCGTTTGCCGGAACAAGGTTTACAGTTGCTTAATTCGCCGCCTGCATTATCTCTAGATTGTAGTGTGGGTCGGAGTCCGGCCGCGCCGGGCGCGGAATCGGCTGCGGGCCCGGACGGAAAGGTCTAACTCCTTGAATTTCACGAAGAATCTTGCCCTCTGGGTCGTCATCGCGATCATTCTGGTGGCGCTCTACAATCTTTTCGGGGGCATGGCAGGAGGCGGCTCGCAGGGCGACAGGGCGTATTCCGACTTCCTGAAAGCCATCGATGCCGGAGAAGTGACCGAGGTCACCCTCGACGGCGACACCGTCACCTGGAAGGACGGCGCCAACCAATACACCACCACCAAGCCGACCGATGATCCGTCCTTGGTTCAGAATTTGAAGGCGCGCAACGTCAGGATCAACGTCGTTCCCGAGCACAGCGAAAACCCGATCCTCTACGCCCTGATCAATTGGTTCCCGATGCTGCTGCTGATCGGCGTGTGGATCTTCTTCATGCGCCAGATGCAGTCGGGCGGCGGCAAGGCCATGGGCTTCGGCAAGTCGCGCGCGCGTCTCCTCACCGAGAAGACCGGCCGCGTGACGTTCGAAGACGTCGCCGGCATCGACGAGGCCAAGCAGGAGCTGCAGGAGATCGTCGAGTTCCTGAAAGACCCGCAGAAGTACCAGCGTCTCGGTGGCAAGATTCCGAAGGGTTGTTTGCTCATCGGCCCGCCCGGCACCGGCAAGACGCTGCTGGCCCGCGCCATTGCCGGCGAGGCCAACGTGCCGTTCTTCACCATCTCCGGCTCGGACTTCGTCGAGATGTTCGTCGGCGTCGGCGCCAGCCGCGTGCGCGACATGTTCGAGCAGGGCAAGAAGAACGCGCCCTGCATCATCTTCATCGACGAAATCGACGCCGTCGGCCGCCATCGCGGCGCTGGCCTCGGCGGTGGCAACGACGAGCGCGAGCAGACGCTGAACCAGTTGCTGGTCGAGATGGATGGCTTCGAGGCCAAC
>JBGPEQ010000231.1:0-6596 GCA_041482855.1 Dongiaceae bacterium
GGCGGCAGTCCGTCGACATATCCGGGTCGACGCCATGACTCGCGCCCAGTCGCAAACGGGGGATGTCCCCAGCGCAGGCCGACTCAGTGTCGGCGCGGGGCTTCTGTTGCTGGCTGTGCTCACCGTGCTCTGGGGCGTCAATTGGCCGGTGATGAAGCGCGCCGTGGCGGAGGTACCGGTTTGGACCTTCCGGAGCATCTGCCTCTTCGGCGCCGGGGCCGGGTTCGTTCTGATCTGCCGAATTGCGGGTCAGAGCTTCCGCGTCCCGCGCGGCCAGGTCCGGCCGCTGCTGATCGTCAGTTTCTTCAACGTCACGATCTGGCACATCTGCTCCGCCACCGGCCTCGTTCATCTGGCGGCGAGCCGCGCCACGATCATCGCCTTCACCATGCCGCTGTGGGCGTCTCTGCTGGCGGTGCCGCTGCTGGGCGAACGGCCGACGGTCTACACGATCGGCGGGCTCGTCGCCGGGCTTGCGGGCATGGCGGTCCTGATACTGCCCCAGTATGAATCGGTGCTGGCGGATCCCGTCGGCCCCGTGGTCATGCTGGTCGCGGCGATATCCTGGGCGATCGGGACCGTCGCCCTGAAATACTACCGCTTCACCATGCCCGTCGCGGTATTGACCGGCTGGCAATTGATCCTGGGCGGCATTCCCCTGGCGATCGGCGCCATGATCTTCGACCGCGACTTCGACCCAACGGCCGTCAGCAGGCAGGCTTGGTTGGCGACGGCCTATGCCGTGATCGTCGCCACGCTTTTCTGCCATTGGGCGTGGTTCAAGCTGGTCCGCCGCTTTCCGGCCGTTGCCATCTCCGTCGGCTCGCTGGCGATCCCGGTCGTGGGTGTGTTGGCAAGCGCGATCGGCCTCGGCGAGCCCATCGGTTGGGATGCGTTGATGGCTCTGGCGCTGGTCCTGACGGCATTGTTCCTCGTGTTGATCCTCCCGGCGCTGCAATCGCGCTGAGAACGAACATGACCGGCGCGCTGAACACGGCGAATCGCCCCGCCGCCATGCCTTGTCGAGGGCTTCGACTATTCGATAGACTGCGGCCCGCCTGAAGGCGTGCGGGGTGGGTGCACGCTTGGCGAACGCAGTGAATGACGGCAGGAGAAGGCAATGATCTGCAAACGAATGATACTGGGAGCGACGGCATTTCTTCTGCTCTCTGCGCTCGCCCTGAATGACGCCGGTTCCGCTGATGCAAACAAGCGTTTCAGCGTGCGCGGCCTTGGCGCGACAACCTGCAGCAAGTTCCTCGAAGAGCGCAATCTCGACGCCAAGCAATCCGAGCAATACGCCCACTGGTTCACGGGCTTCCTCACGGCGTACAACTGGCTGCAGCCGGATACCTATGATATCTCCGCGCAATACAAGTCGAACGGGCTGCTGCGCTATCTCGATCTCTATTGCGGGCGAAATCCAAAGAGCCGCGTCATCGATGGCGCGACATCGTTCGTAAAGGCGGTGTACGAGAAGCGGCAGAAGGCTGGCTCGTAGATCGCCGTTCCGGCCCTTCGGACCGACCGTTATGTCAATATCATGACCGTCGATTGACGCAATTCTGCATATCCATCGTTGCGCTTCCCATAACAGGCCTCCGCTGTCATCCCTAAGCAGACCCATCGATATCGTATTGCGGTCGGGAAGCTCGTGTCGAGGACGAGCCAGTGTGCTCTGCATCGTCGTTGAACCCGGACCTTAGACCTTAAGACAGAGGAACCACAGCAATGGAATTCAGACAACTCGGCGGATCGGGATTCAAGGTGCCGGCATTGAGCCTGGGCACCGGCACGTTCGGCGGCGGCAATGATTTCTTCAGGGCGTGGGGCGACACCGACGTCAAGGGGGCCACGCGCCTGGTCGATATCTGTCTCGATGCCGGCCTCAACATGTTCGACAGCGCCGACATCTATTCGGACGGTCTGGCGGAGGAGGTTCTGGGCAAGGCGATCGCCGGCCGCCGCGATCGTGTGATCATCTCCACCAAGGCAACCTTTCGCGCCGGGGCCGGGCCGAACGACGTCGGCTCGTCGCGCCACCATCTGCTGAAGGCCTGCGAAGGAAGCCTGCGCCGACTCGGGACCGACTATATCGACCTCTTCCAGCTGCACGGCTTCGACGCGCAGACGCCCATCGAGGAAACCCTCGGCGCGCTCGACGATCTCGTCCGCGCCGGCAAGCTGCGCTACATCGGCTGTTCGAATTTCTCGGGCTGGCACCTGATGAAGTCGCTGGCGATCTCCGAGAAATACGGGCTGTCGCGTTATGTCGCGCATCAGGCCTACTATTCGCTGATCGGTCGCGAGTACGAATGGGAGCTCATGCCCCTGGGTCTCGACCAGAAGGTCGGCGCCGTCGTCTGGAGTCCGCTTGGGTGGGGGCGGCTCACCGGCAAGATCCGGCGCGGCCAGCCCGTGCCGAAGGTCAGCCGTCTGCACGCCACCGCGGACTATGGCCCGCCGGTGGCCGACGAGTATCTCTATGGTGTCGTCGATGCGCTCGATGGCATCGCCAAGGAAACCGGCAAGAGCGTGCCGCAGATCGCCCTGAACTGGCTGCTGCAACGGCCGACCGTCGCGAACGTCATCATCGGCGCGCGCAACGAGGAACAGCTGCGCCAGAATCTCGGTGCCGTCGGCTGGAACCTGACGCCGGAGCAGGTCGCGAAGCTGGACGCCGCGAGCGCGAGCACGCTGGCCTATCCCTACTGGCATCAGCGCGGCTTCACCGAGCGCAATCCGCCGCCGGTTTCTTGATCGGGCGTAGTGGCGGGTCGGGCGAGGAGAAGGATTGTCGGCTGGGGGCAGTATATGCCTAGTCGAGGGCTGCGGCTTCGTCTTGCCCGATCTGCCTCAGGCCGAGTGCCCACAGCCGCTCCTGTAGCGCTTGATCGTGGCTGGCGGTGGAAGAGCGGGCAGGTCTGCACTTCGCGAAATATCTGCCGCTGGCGCCCTCGACGTCCGGGGACGACGCCAGATGGATCGACGTGGCCGCCCCCTGCTCGGCCGTGATCAGGAAGGGTCTGGCCAACCGCAAAAGCAGCTTGAGCGCGCCAGGCGTATTCTGTCCGAAGGCCGTCGCCACTCCGCCCGGGTGCAGGCAATTGGCGGTGACGCCCGTTCCCTCCAGGCGCCTGGCCAGTGCATAGGTGAAGAGGACGTTCGCCAGCTTGGACTGGCTGTAGGCGCGGATCCCGCCATAGCTCTTCTCGCCCTGCAGATCGCCGAAATCGATCACTCCGCCCGTGTGCATGGTCGAAGCGACGTTGACGATTCGCGCCGGGGCACTCGCCTTCAGCAATTCGAGCAACTCCTGGGTGAGCAGGAAATAGCTCAGGTGATTCAGGGCCCAGGTGCGCTCGAAGCGGTCGGCCGTCGTTTCTCGGCGCGCGAAGATAGCGCCGGCATTGTTCACGAGGACGTCGAGCCGCGAATACTTGTCTCTGAATTCACGGGCCAACCTGCGCACGTCGGCCTGCGACGACAGATCGGCCAGCAGAACTGCAACCTGCGCGGCGCCGGCTTCCCGCCTGATCCATTCCGCCGCGGCGCGGGTGCGGTCCGCATCGCGACCCACGATCGCCACACGCGCACCCCGCCGGGCAAGGCCCAGCGCCGTTTCCTTGCCGATGCCCGAGGTGGCGCCGGTGATCAGACAGATCTTGCCTTGCATGGTTTGCCGCATGGGATTCTCCGGCTCGCCTGCCCGAGATCACGGGCGCTCCTGCAGGACAAGGCCGACTGAGCAGGCGGGCGGGTCGAAACGCGCCTTACCGAAGCCGGGCAGAGAGGTGACTGCCAGGTGCCGCGTCCTGCTTCAGCGAAGATTTGGCGCGCCCGGAGAGATTCGAACTCCCAACCCCCAGATCCGTAGTCTGGTGCTCTATCCAGTTGAGCTACGGGCGCTTTGGCCGACCGTCGCAGCGGCGGAAATTCAGGCGGCGGACCCTACACAATGCCGGAAGTGATAGCAAGGACGGCCACCTCAGGCCAAATGCCTCAGGCCAAATATATTGTCGCAGTGCGCGCTCAACACTGGTGCGATGCCCTTGTTAGGGCGCAATCTGCTGTCTAGGATGCCTGAAAATACAGCCGCCCGAGTTGGGGTGGCGGCCTCTGTGAGGGGACGGGTGGATGCAATCGGCTGATCAAACGCCGCGTGGCGCGGCCCGAGCAGTTCGTCCCGATCACATGTCGAAGCTGACGCGCCTGGTGGTGGCAGTGATGGCTGGTGCCGGCCTTGCGGCCTGCGCGGAGCCGTCGCCGCAAGTGCAGGTCGCGACTGCGGATGCCAGTCAGGCGGCGACGGCTAGTTCGGATGCCGCCGGACAGGCGGCGGCAGACGAGTCGGCGGCCGCCGCGACCGAGGAGTCGAAGCCGGCTTCAACGGATGCGGCAGCATCCGGGAATGCGTCGCCGCCCGTCGAAACCGCGGACAATTCCACTCCCCCGGCGCCGCCGTCGACACCGCCGGCTGAGTCACAGGCGACATCCGATCCTGCGCCGGCCGCAACGGCGGCGCCGGCAACCGATACGCCGCAGATCGCGGCGGCTTCTCAGCCGGCACCGTCGCAGACCGCAGGCGGTGCGGGCGCCGGCGACGTTCATCCGCCCGGTTCCGGCCTGGCGACAGGCCGGCCCTATGTGGTCATACGCTTTACCGAATCGAACATCGACTACGAGAAGGCGCTGTCCGAGGCGGTCAAACGCGCCGTCGCGCGCAAGCCGAACCTGGCCTTCGATCTGGTTGCCGTAACGCCCCGGGCCGGCACCGCCGAGGAGTTGGCCGACCTGACCGATCAGGCCCATGCCGAGGCCGCGGCCGTGGTGAAGTCGCTGTCCGCCTTGGGAATCGGGCCGGAGCGTGTTAGCGTGATGACTTGGACCGGTCAGCCGACCGACGTGAACGAGATACGCCTCTACATTCGCTGATCAACCTCGAACGCCCATGCATTTGACGGGCCGGCGCCGCCACTGCGGCGCCGGCCTTGTCGTTGCTGCGGCGCGAGAAAAGCGGTGACGGGCCTGCAACCAAAGCGCGGCCCCTGGCGTATAGTGATCGGGTCAGGCATCTGTCGCGGAGGTTCGACCATGCGCGTGCTGGTTCGATTGCTGGGCATCCTCTCGGCTCTGGCTGTCTTGGCGGCCGGACCGGCGGGGGCGCAGACGAGCGATGCCGATCAGTCGGCCATCCGCCAAGTCATCCGATCCCAGATGGCGGCGTTCCAGAAGGAAGACGGGCCGGCCGCCTACGGCTATGCATCGCCTACCATTCAGGAGAAGTTCATCAATCCCGAAGTCTTCCTGCAAATGGTGAAGACGGGCTACCCCGCCGTCTACCATCCCCGCGAGGTCGAGTTCCGCCAGCTCAAGGTCGAGAACGGCCGGTTGCTGCAGGAGGTCTACGTCGTCGGCCCCGATGGCAAACCCGCGCTGGCCATCTATGAGATGCAGCGCCAGCCCGATGGCAGCTGGCGCATCAACGGCTGCTGGCTCACCCGTGCCCCCGACCAGAGTGTCTAACGCTTTCCCGTTGCGGTCCACCCGAGGGCTGGGCTAGACGACTCCCGCGCACGTCTGTCGTGGGGAGGAGCGCCGTGAGCGCGGGTCAGTTTCAGAAGAACTTCCCGGTCACCTGGGAGGAGCTGCATCGCAACGCCAAAGCCTTGGCGTGGCGATTGATCGAGAAGGGGCCGTGGAAGGGCATCGTCGCGATCACGCGCGGCGGTCTGGTACCGGCGGCGATCGTCGCTCGTGAGCTCGAGTTGCGGCTGATCGATACCATCTGCATCGCCAGCTATGACGACCGCGATCAGGGACAGCTCAGCATTCTCAAGGGCGTTCCCGGCGATGGCACGGGCTGGCTCATCATCGACGATCTCGTGGATACCGGCAGGACGGCCAAGGCCGTGCGCGATATGCTGCCCAAGGCCCACTTCGCCACCGTCTATGCCAAGCCCGCCGGCCGGCCGCTCGTCGACACCTACATCACCGAGGTCAGCCAGGATACCTGGATCCTCTTTCCCTGGGACATCGAACCCCAGTTCATCCAGCCGATCGCCCGGCTCAATCAGGGCTGAATCGGAACGTTGTCGATCAACCTGGTGCGGCCCATCCAGGCGGCGGCAAAGACGCGGGCGGGTCCCCTCACTTCGGCGATCGGCTGTAGGGACTCCGCCTCGCATACCTCGACATAGTCGATCTTGGTGAAGCCGGCCGCGCTCAACTGATCGCGGCCCCACGCGGTTTGTTGCGCCACGTCCTTTGGAGACGGCGCCAACCGCTGGGCGATGGCGTTGAGCGTGCGCGGCAGGACCATTGCGGCCGTCCGCTCATCCGGCGACAGGTAGGCGTTGCGCGATGACAGAGCGAGACCATCGGCGTCGCGCATGGTCGGCACGCCGACGATGCGCACGGGGATATCGAGATCGCGCGCCAGCCGCCGGGTGACCTGCAGCTGCTGGTAGTCCTTCTCGCCGAAATAGGCGGCATCCGGCAGGGATTGCAGCAGCAGCTTGGTGACGACCGTGGCGACGCCGGCGAAATGCCCGGGTCGAAACGGTCCGCAGAGATGATCGGTCAAGCGGGCGACA
>JBGPEQ010000232.1:0-6591 GCA_041482855.1 Dongiaceae bacterium
GCCGGGTCGGGGGCGTGGTGCAGCGTCCGCTGCGCCAGCCGTTCGACGCTGTCGACGTGGCCGCGCTCTTCGGCGGCCAATCCATCGAGCAGTTCGGCGATCGCGCGTTGATCGACGCGGCGCATGCAGTCGGCGAGCACGGCGTAGCGCGCTGCCGCCTCGCGCTCCAGGGCGTGGGCGACGGCCAGCATCTCGTCGACGGACTTCAGGGCCCCCGGCGGCGTCTCTGCCCGATCGGTCATGGCGTCGAGTTATGCCGAACGCCGCCTCCTCCGCCTTGATCCCGATCAAACGGCCAACCGCGGCGGTCATTCGTCCGCCGTCGAGGCCCGAATCTCCGTCGCTCGATGCTCTCCGGACGCTCTTGAGAGGTCTCTCCTCGACAAATCTAAGTGATTGTAAAGAAACGATGATTTTTTAATGCATGGGGTTGTTTTGCAGAATCGTGTTTTTCGGACCCGCAGGCGCGATGTTTCACGTGAAACATCGATGTTTCACGTGAAACCATTTTCCCCGCCGCCGACCGCTTCCAGCACCCTCCGAATCTCTATAATGAGAATGCAATGACCGTCATCGCCGACAGCGCCGAACTGGCCGGGCTGTGCCAGCGCTTGGCCAAGGCCGAGTACATCGCCGTGGACACCGAGTTCATGCGCGACAAGACCTACTATCCCCAGCTCTGCCTGGTGCAGATCGCCGGTCCGGACGAGGCCGCCGCCATCGACACCCTGGCGCCTGGCATCGATCTCCAGCCGATGCTCGATCTGCTGGTGGCGCCGACCGTGACCAAAGTCTTCCACGCCGCCCGCCAGGACATCGAGACCTTCTTCCACATCGCCCGCACCATCCCGGCGCCGCTGGTCGATACCCAGGTCGCGGCCATGGTGTGCGGCTTCGGCGACGCCGTCAGCTACGAGAACCTCGCGGCCAAGCTCGCCGGCGCCCGCATCGACAAGTCGTCGCGCTTCACCGACTGGGCACGCCGCCCGCTGACCGAGCGGCAGGTCAGCTACGCGCTCTCCGACGTCACCCACCTGCGCCCCGCCTACGAGAAGCTGAAGCGGCGCATGGACAAGAGCGGCCGCGCCGCGTGGGTGGCAGAGGAGATGGCCATCCTCACCAACCCCGCCACCTACCAGCAGGTGCCGCGCGAGTCATGGCGCCGGCTCAAGGTGCGCAGCGAGAAGCCGCGCTTCCTCGCCATCCTGCGCGAGCTCTGCGCCTGGCGCGAGGAAGAGGCCCAGCGCCGCGACCTCCCGCGCAACCGCATCGTCAAGGACGAGACGCTGATCGAGATCGCGGCCCACGCGCCGATCAGGCCCGAGGATCTCGCCCACAGCCGCGGCATCTCGCGCGGCCAGGTCGAAGGCAAGCAAGGCGCCGCCATGCTGGCGGCCGTGCAGCGCGGCCTCGCCCTGCCCGAGTCCGAATGTCCGACACCGACGCCGCGCCTCGACCTGCCGAGCGGCCTGGCACCGATCGTCGAACTGCTGCGCGTGCTGCTGAAGACCCGCTGCGAGGCCCACGACGTCGCGCAGAAGCTGGTGGCAAGCGCGTCCGATCTCGAATACATCGCCGCCGAGGACAACGCGGACGTCCCCGCACTGACGGGCTGGCGCCGCGAGCTGTTCGGCGAGGCCGCCCTCGACCTCAAGCACGGACGCATCGGGCTTACGGTGGCCGGCAAGACCGTGAAGATCGTGCCCCTCCGTGCGCCTGCGACTGTCGACTGATCGGTCCGGGTCGGCGCGCGTGCAGTGGTGTCGTCATATCGTAGCCGCCGCGGCGCTCGGCGCGCTTGCACTGCTCGCGCTGCCGGCCGCTGCTGACGCAGCACCGCGCTTCGACTTGCCGGTCGCCTGCCCCGCCGATGCCGGCTGCATCGTCCGCAACTTCGTCGACGAGGATCCGGGCCCCGATGCGAAGGACTGGCACTGCGGCCGGCTCACCTACGACGGTCACAAAGGCACGGACATCCGCGTACCCGACGGCGCCGCCACGGCGAAGGGCATTCAGGTGCTGGCCGCCGCACCCGGCACCGTGCTGCGCCTGCGCGACGGCATGGACGACGTCAGCATCCGCGTCACCGGCGCCGATGCGGTCAAGGACCGCGAGGCCGGCAACTCGCTGATCATCGACCACGGCGACGGCTGGGAGACCCAATACGGCCATCTCCGCAAAGACAGCATCATCGTAAAGCCGGGCCAGGCCGTGACTGCCGGCCAGCCGATCGCCCTCATGGGTCTCTCGGGCAATACCGAGTTCATCCACACCCATTTCGAAGTGCGGCACGACGGCAAGCCGGTCGATCCCTACAGCGGCGCGGACATGGGCACGGGCTGCGGCGCGGCGGGAACGCCGCTGTGGACGGAGCGGGCGCTCGCCACCCTGGCCTATCGCGAGGATGCGCCGTTCGACGCCGGCTTTGCCGACGCGCGGCCGGACGAGTGGGCCGCGCGCGCCGGCGCCTACGCCGGCCTGGGTCTGACGGTGGACAGTCCGGCGCTGGTATTCTGGATCGACGTGCTCGGCCATCGCGCGGGCGACCGCCAGTCGATGCGCCTGATCGGCCCCGACGGCGCCGTGCTCGCCGACACCGCCGACACCGTCAACGAAGCGCACGTCCAGTGGTTCCAGTTCGTCGGCAAGAAACGGCCGCCGGACGGTTGGCCAGCCGGCCGCTATCGCGGCGAGTACACCCTGACCCGCGACGTCAACGGCCAGCCGCAGACCGTCATCGACATCAAGCGGGAGATCGAGCTGCGCTGAGCGGCTAGGATGTCCCGCGCTTCGGCTTGCCGACGGTAACGGAGGGCGACTTGCCGACGGCGCTCGCCAGCGCCTGCAGGCGGCGCTCGACCGCCTCGCCCAGCAGCGCGTCGTGGCCCTTCGGGAGCCGCAGGGTCAGCTTGGCATCGCTGGCCGCGACCGACGACTGCCTCAGCACGGCCGGCGTCGCCGCGCTCAAGGCATAGGCCAGCCGGAGCGCCAGGCCGACGGACTGCCAGTGCTCACGCTCCTCCTCGCTCAGCATGGCGAGCACGGAATGCATCGACGCCAGGTCCGCTTCGCCGCCGTAGCGGACAAAGACCGCGAGCGCGATGGCGACGCGCCCCCTGTGGTCGATGCCGGCGATCGGCAGGCGGAGGATGCGGGTGAAGGCCTGCTCCGCCCGGTAGTCCGGGTGATCGCGCCAGCCGATGTCGCTGAGCGTGCAGGCCGCCAGCCGCAGCCGGCGGGCCTCGGCATCCTCGTCGGCGAACAGCGGATCGATCCAGTCCTGCAGCAGCCGGCCGAGGTCGCCGAAGCGGGCCTCGGCTTCGGCGAATTCGGCGCAGGCGGCGATCAGCGGATCCTTGGCCCGCTCCGCCGCCGGCAGCGCCGCAAACAGGTGTCCTTCGCGCAAGCCGAAGGCCGAGAACACGACGCGTTCCGGCTTCGCCAATCGAAGCACCCGCTCGAGCGTCAGGGCGGCGAACGGCAGGGTCTCGAGGCGCCGCTTTGAGAGGCCGGGGATCGAACTCAGCGACCTCCGGCTGAGGCGGCCGAGGATGCGCACGAGATCTTCGGCCTGGCGGCGGGCGATGCTGTAGTGGTGGATGACGTGCAGCGGATAGCCGATCTGATCCATGTGGATACGCGCGAGCGTGCGCCAGGCCCCGCCGACCGGATAGAAGGTGCGGCCGCGCAGACCCTCGAGCCAGCCGACGCCGTCGAGGTGCTTGTCGATGACGGCGCGGGCGGCGTCGAGGTCGTCGACCATGCTGTCCATGAGGCGCACCGGCCCGAGCGGCAGAGTGGCATGGTCGCCGAGCTTGCCGCGGTCGAGCGCCACCAGTTCCAGGCTGCCGCCGCCGAGATCGCCCATCAGCCCGTCGGCCTCGGGAATGCCGGATAGCACGCCCAGGGCCGAGAGGCGCGCCTCCTCCTCGCCGGAGATCATGCGCACGCGCACGCGGCAGCGGCGCTCGACCTCGGCGACGAACTCGGCGCCGTTCTCGGCGTCGCGCACGGCGGCAGTCGCCAGCAGGTCGAGGCGCTTCACCGCCATCGCCTTGGCCAGCCGCACGAAGCGGGTGAGGTTGTCGAGCGCCAGCTTGGCGCCGGCCTCGTTCAGCTTACCCGTCGCATCCAGGCCGCGGCCGAGGCCGCACAGCACCTTCTCGTTGAAGAGCGTGAAGGGTGCGCGCGAGGCGTGGCTGAAGACGACCAGACGGATCGAATTGGAGCCGATGTCCACGACGGCCACGCGGCGCGCCGCCGCGCGCTTCGCCGTCGTCTTGCGTTTCGCCGCCTGGGCGGGCAAGGCGTCAGGACTTGCGCAACGTCAAGTGCGGCGCCTTCTTCGCCCGCTTGAGCGCGCTGCCGCGCCCTGACAGACTCGGGTTGGTCATGAAGTAGGTGTGCGCACTGAACGGTTCGACCCCGGAAGTGAGACGGGTATAGCGTCCATCGGGCTCGAGTGTCCAGCTTTGCACGTCGTCCTTCATGTTCGCGATCATGATCTGGTCGAGGACCTGCTGATGCACGGTCGGGTTCTCGATCGGCACCAGGGCCTCGACGCGGTAGTCGAAATTGCGCGGCATCCAATCCGCCGAGGAGATGAACACCTTGGCCGTCCGCGACGGCAGGCGGGCGCCGGCGCCGAAGCAGACGATGCGCGAATGCTCGAGGAAGCGGCCGATGATGCTCTTGACGCGGATGTTCTCCGACAACCCGGGAATGCCGGGCCGGAGGCAGCAGACGCCGCGCACGATGAGAGCGATGCTGACGCCGGCCTGGGAGGCCCGATAGAGCGCGTCGATCAGCTGCGGATCGACAAGCGCATTCAGCTTCACCCAGATCTCGCCCGTCCGCCCCGCCTGCACATGGGCGATCTCCTCCTCGATCAGGCGCAGCAGCGTCTGCCGCAGGCTGAGCGGAGCGATGGCCAACTTTTCCATCTTGTCCGGCTTGGCATAGCCGGTCATGTAGTTGAACAGCCGCGCGGCATCGTGGCAGAGCCCGGGATCGCAGGTGAAGAAGGAGAGATCGGTGTAGATCTTCGCGGTCACCGGGTGGTAGTTGCCGGTGCCGAAATGCACGTAGGTGCGCAGGCTGCCGGCTTCGCGGCGAATCACCATGGAGACCTTGGCGTGGGTCTTGAGCTCGAGGAAGCCATAGACCACCTGCACACCGGCCCGCTCCAGATCCCGCGCCCACCGGATGTTGCGCTCCTCGTCGAAGCGCGCCTTGAGCTCGACAACCGCCGTGACCGACATGCCGGCCTCCGCCGCTTCGATCAGCGCATTAACGACCGGCGAATCGTCACTGGTGCGATAGAGCGTCTGCTTGATGGCGACGACCGTCGGATCGCCGGCCGCCTGGCGGACGAATTGCGCGACGACGTCGAAGCTCTCGTAGGGGTGGTGGACGATGATGTCCTTCTGCCGAATGGCGGCGAAGCAGTCGCCGCCCATATCGCGGATGCGCTCGGGAAAGCGGGCGTTGAAGGGCTGGAACAGCAGCTCCGGCAGCTCCGCGGTGATCAGTTTCGCGGTGCTGGCGAGGCCGAGCAGCCCTTCGCGTACGAATACGTCCTCCGGCGCCGCCCCCAACTCGTCGCGCACGAAGGCCAGCAGTTCCTCGGGCATGGCAGCGTTGACGGAGAGGCGAATGACGCTGCCGCGCTTGCGGCGCTTGAGCGCCGATTCGAACAGTCGCACCAGGTCCTCGGCCTCTTCCTCGATTTCGACTTCGCTGTCGCGCACAATGCGGAAGTAGCCCATGGCCACGACGTCGAAGCCGGGGAACAGGCGGTCGAGATAGAGCCCGACCAAGGCCTCGATCGGCAGGTAGCGGACGGCCGCACCCGGAAGCCGCACAAAGCGCGCGAGCTGGTTCGGCAGCGGCAGCAGCGCCTTCAAGCTGCGGCCGCCGTCTCGCGCCTTGAGCTCGAGCGCGACCGAGAAGCCGAGGTTGGGGATGAACGGAAACGGGTGCGCCGGGTCGATCGCCATGGGCGTCAGCACCGGGAAGATCTGGTCGAGAAAGAACCCGTCCAGCCATTGGCGCTCGTCGGCGGTCATCTCCGCGGCATCGAGAATGGCGAAGCCGGCGGCCCGCAGCTCGTCGCGCAGACCTCGCCAGCACGCCTGCTGATTCTGCATGAGCTCGCCCGAGCGGATGTGGATGGCGGCCAGTTGCTGGGCCGGGGTGAGGCCGTCCTGGCTGAGGGAGGTGACGCCGGCGGCGACCTGGCCCTTCAGGCCGGCGACGCGGACCATGTAGAACTCATCGAGATTGCTGGCGGAGATGGAAAGGAAGCGCAGCCGCTCCAGCAGCGGGTGCGCGCTGTTGTAGGCCTCCTCCAGCACGCGCTCGTTGAAGGCGAGCCAGGACAGCTCGCGGTTGAAGAACCGCGTCGGCGACCCGGCCAGCGATTCGACCCGTTCCTTGGCCACAACATCGTTCACGGCAGATCTCCTTCGCGGCGACTCTATATCGAGACTCTGCACCTGTCATGACGGCATTGTGACATAGCTGAGGCCTTGACCTGCCGGCACCTGGCCGGGCTAGGTTGTCGGGGCATTGGCACAGGGCCGGAACCAC
>JBGPEQ010000233.1:0-6588 GCA_041482855.1 Dongiaceae bacterium
ATGGTGGCGGCTCAGCGGGCGCGCGATATTTCCTCCGGCGCGGCCCTGACCATCGAGCGCGACAACGACAAGAATCCGGTCGTGGCCCTGCGCGAGATCGCGGATACGACGATCGATCTCGATGCCCTCACGAACGCCGTCGTGCAAGGGCTGCGCAAACACGTCGAGACCGAGGAGCCCGTCGAAGAGGGCAGCTTCGGCACCGGCGATACCGACATCCTCAGCGACCTGTCGCAGACGCCGGACGATGTCGCCGCCGAGGGCGGTGTAGACGATGACCTCGACGGCGAATTCGAGGACGAACCCCTGGCCGAAGAAGAAGGCGATGGCGCTGCCGCTCCCGCTCCTGCTCCCCCCGTACCGGAGGAGGGCTAGCCCGCGCCCGCTCGCAGCCATCGGCGCGACCGCCACGAGGGGGCAGTCCGACAGCGAGGTGTGGCCGGCGGGGCATTGAACGCAGGCGCTGTTCCGGCGCGGCGAAGGGGCAGTGACCACCCTCGATGATCCGCCAGTTCCAACTCGTTGAGACCGTCAAGGCCTACGATCCCGGCGCGGATGAGGACGCCCTCAACCGCGCCTATGTTTTTTCGATGAAGGCCCACGGCTCGCAAGAGCGCGCCTCCGGCGACCCCTACTTCAGCCATCCTCTGGAGGTCGCCAACATCCTGACCAAGATGAAGCTGGACGGCGCCTCCATCATCACGGCGCTGCTCCACGACACGGTCGAGGACACCGACGCCACGCTCGAGCAGATCGAGCATCTGTTCGGCAAGGAGGTCGCCCGGCTCGTCGACGGCGTCACCAAGCTGTCGCGGATCGAGCTGCAGTCCGACCATTCCAAGCATGCGGAGAACTTCCGCAAGCTCGTCCTCGCCATGTCCGAGGACATCCGCGTCCTGCTGGTGAAGCTGGCCGACCGCCTGCACAACATGCAGACGCTCGACCACATCCGGGACGTCGAAAAGCGCAAGCGCATCGCCCGCGAGACGCTCGAGATCTACGCGCCGCTGGCCGAGCGCATCGGCATGCACCAGATGAAGGACGAGCTGGAGAACCTGGCCTTCGCCCAGCTCCACCAGGAGGCGCGCGATTCCATCGTCCAGCGCCTGACGTTCTTGCGCGAAAGCGGGCAGCCGCGCGCCGACCGCATCATCGCCGAGCTGAAGCGCACGCTGAAGGCGGAAGGGGTCGAAGCGGCCGTCTCCGGCCGCGAGAAGACGCCCTATTCGATCTGGCGCAAGATGCAGCGCAAGAACGTGCCGTTCGAGCAGCTCTCGGACATCACCGCCTTCCGCATCGTCGTCGAGAGCGTGCCCGACTGCTATCGCGCCCTCGGCGTCCTCCACAGCGCCTATTCCATGGTCCCCGGCCGCTTCAAGGACTTCATCAGCACGCCCAAGCCGAACGGCTACCAGTCGCTGCACACCGGCGTGATCGGGCCGGAAAAGCAACGCATCGAGATCCAGATCCGCACGCCCGAAATGCATGAGGTCGCCGATTTCGGCGTCGCCGCCCACTGGCGCTACAAGCAGGGCGGCGGTGGCGGTCCCGTCGACGGCCGTCAATATCGCTGGCTGCGCGAGCTGCTGGACATCCTCGAGCATGCGGCCGGGCCGGAAGAGTTCCTCGAGCACACCAAGCTCGAGATGTTCCAGGACCAGGTGTTCTGCTTCACGCCCAAGGGCGATCTGATCGCGCTGCCGCGCAACGCCACGCCGGTGGACTTCGCCTATGCCGTGCACTCCGAGGTCGGCAATACCTGCGTCGGCGCCAAGATCAACGGCCGGCACATGCCGCTCCGCAGCCAGCTGCACAATGGCGACCAAGTCGAGGTCGTGACCTCGCGGGCGCAGACGCCGTCGCCGACCTGGGAGCGCTTCGTCGTCACCGGCAAGGCGCGCGCCTGCATACGCCGCTTCATCCGCACTCAGCAACGCGCCCAATATATGGAGCTCGGCCGCGCCATCCTGCAGAAGGCCTTCAAGCAGGACGGCTACGACTTCACGGAGAAGGCGCTGGAGGGCGTGCTCAAGAAATTCCACTGCGAATCCGTCGACGACCTCTTCGCCACCGTCGGCGAGGGGCTGCAGACCGAGCGCGAGGTCATGAACGCCGTATTTCCTGGCAGCCAGACCGGCAAGTCGCGCAGCGCCAAGGTGGTGCCGCTCGGCATCCGGCGCACGCGCGGCGACAAGGTCAAGGACCATGCCGTCCCCATCACCGGCCTCATCCCGGGCATGGCCGTGCATTTCGCCGGCTGCTGCCATCCGCTGCCGGGCGACCGCATCGTCGGCATCGTCACCACCGGCAAGGGCGTCACCATCCACACCATCGACTGCGAGACGCTCGAGAGCTTCGCCGACGCGCCCGAGCGCTGGCTCGACGTGTCCTGGAACATGGGCCCCGAGGGCGACGGCATGCATGTCGGCCGGCTGCACGTCGTGCTCGCCAACGGACCCGGCAATCTCGGCAGCATGTCGACGGTGATCGGCCGCGCCGACGGCAATATCTCCAACCTCAAGATCACCAGCCGGTCGCTCGATTTCTTCGAGCTGATGGTCGACGTCGAAGTGAGCGACGTCAGGCACCTTACCAACATCATCGCCGCCCTGCGGGCGACGCCGGTCGTCAACTCCGTCGAGCGCGCGCGCGGCTGACGCGCGGCCAGCGCGCGCCCGGCTGCAAGGAAGCGTCCAGGATCAATGTTTCGCCGTCGTGACAAGCTCGGTCTCGGCCAACGCATCCGGAATTTCGTGTGGCCGCGCGCCGGCTGGTGGCGGGCGTCGAAATACGTCGTCTATCGGGTGCGGCGCCTGCCGGGCGCGCCGGCCACCATCGCGCTGGGATTCGCCTGCGGCGCCTTCGTCTCGTTCACGCCGCTGTTCGGCTTTCACTACCTCCTGGCGATCGCGCTGGCCTGGGCGTTGCGCGGCAGCGTCATCGCCTCGTTCCTCGGGGCCAATCTCGGCTGGTTCTATCCGTTCATACTCGTCTGGACATATCAGCTCGGCAACCGGATCATCGGAGCGTCGGGTGTACACAGGCTGCCGCCGCATCCGGGCATGGGCTATCTGCTGCATCATCCCTGGAACGTTTTTCTTCCGACCATGATCGGTTCGATCCCCTTTGCCCTTGCCGTTGCGGCCGCCGCCTTCGGATTCGCGTATTGGGTGGTGGTCGCCTATCGCAATTTCCGGCGCCACCGGCGGTTGCTGCGCCTGCGGCGGCGGGCCGTCGCCCTCGAGGAGTACCGGCCATGAAGCACGATCTGCGCCTCGGCGTGAACATCGATCACGTCGCCACCATCCGCAACGCCCGCGGCGGCCGTCATCCCGATCCCGTGCGCGCGGCCCGGCTGGCCGAGGCCGCCGGCGCCGACGGCATCACCGCCCATCTGCGCGAGGATCGCCGGCACATCTCGGACGACGACATCGCCCGCCTGATGCGCGAGCTGGTGCGGCCGCTCAACCTGGAAATGGCGGCCACGGAGGAGATGCTGGCGATCGCGCTGCGGCACATGCCGCATGCCGTCTGCCTGGTGCCGGAGAAGCGCGCCGAGCGCACCACCGAGGGCGGCCTCGACGTGCGCACCGGCCAGCATCACCTCGTCGGCTTCGTGCAGGAGCTGCGCACCGCCGGCATCCGCGTCTCGCTCTTCGTCGAGCCCGACCCGGCCCAGCTCGAGGCGGCCCACAAGGTCGGCGCCCAGGTGGTCGAGCTGCATACCGGCGCCTACTGCGAGGCCGAAGGTTCCGAGCGCGAGCGGCAGCTGCGCCGCCTGCGGCAAGTCGCCGCCCAGGCCGATGCCCTCGGCCTCGAATGCCATGCCGGCCACGGCCTGACCTTCGACACCGTGGGGCCGATCGCGGCCATCCCCACCATCGCCGAACTCAACATCGGCCATTTCCTCGTCGGCGAGGCGATCTTCGGCGGCCTCGACAGCGCCATCCGCCGCATGCGCGCCCTCATGGACAAGGCGCGCGCCGAATCCGCCGGCGAGAAGAGCGCATGATCCTCGGGATCGGCAGCGACATCATCGATATCCGCCGCGTCGAGCGCACGCTTGAGCGCTTCGGCGAGCGCTTCACCGGCCGCATATTCACGGAGGTCGAGCAGCGGAAATCCGACCGCCGCGCCAACCGCGCCGCCAGATACGCCAAGCGCTTCGCCGCCAAGGAGGCCTGTTCCAAGGCGCTCGGCACCGGCTTCCGCGCCGGCGTGTTCTGGCGCGATCTCGGCGTCGTCAACCTGCCCTCGGGCAAGCCCACGCTGGTGCTGACCGGCGGCGCCGCGGCGCGCCTGGCGGAGATCACCCCGCCGGGTATGCGCGCCCAGATCGACCTCACGATCACCGACGATTTCCCCCAGGCCCAGGCCATCGTCATCATCTCGGCCGTGCCCGAGGCGCCCTAACGCCGCGGCCCGACGGTTGCGCTTGACAGCCCCCGGCCCCATGGGCTTGATCCTGCTGCCTTTGCGTTCCCACTCCGCCGCCCACCCCGAAAATATGGCAGGCCAGCAGCACATGTCACGCCAGAGCACCGGCTCCTTCATGGAAACGGTGCGGACCATCGTCTACGCGGTCCTCATCGCCATCGTCGTGCGCACCGTCGGCTACGAGCCCTTCAACATTCCGTCGGGATCGATGAAGCCCACGCTGCTCGTCGGCGACTATCTGTTCGTGAAGAAGTGGGTCTATGGCTACAGCCGCCACTCCTTTCCGTGGAGCTGGCCGCCCTTCAGCGGGCGCATCTGGGAGGCGCCGGTGCAGCGCGGCGACGTCGTCGTCTTCAAATGGCCGGAGGACAACAAGACCGACTACATCAAGCGCATCGTCGGCCTGCCCAGCGACCGCATACAGGTCAAGGCCGGCATCCTCTACATCAACGACCAGCCGGTCACGCGCGAGCGCATCGAGAACTGGGTCGACGAGAACGGCCGCCCCTTCATGCGCTACATCGGGACGCTGCCCAACGGCGTGCGCCATCCGATCATCGAGGAGGGCGACGAATATCCCTTGGACAACACCGACGTCTTCATCGTGCCCGCCGACAGCTATTTCGCCATGGGCGACAACCGCGACAACTCCGCCGACAGCCGGCAATGGCCGAACCAGCATTTCGTCCCGGCGGAGAACCTGGTGGGACGCGCCTCCTTCCTCTTCTACTCCACCGCCGCCGGGAATCTCTGGCCGATCTGGGACGCGATTCCGCAGACCCGCTGGGGCCGGCTGATGACCGGGATTCATTGAGCCGCACATCCGCCGCCGAACTGGCCGAGCAGTTGGCCGACACCTTCGGCCACCGCTTCCGCCAGCCCGAGCTGCTGCGCGAGGCCCTCACCCATCCGAGCGCGTCGCCGCCGCCCGCCAGATCGGCGCGCGCCCGCCCGGCCAAGCAGCGCGGCTATGAGCGGCTGGAGTTCCTCGGCGATCGCGTGCTCGGCCTGGTGGTCGCCGACCTGCTCTACGGCGCCTATCCGCAGGAAGACGAAGGCGCGCTCGCCAAGCGCCTGGCCGTGCTGGCCCGCAAGGACACCCTCGCCCGCGTCGCCACCGCCGCCGCCCTCGGCGAGCATCTGGTACTCTCCAAGGCCGAGTCGCAGTCGGGGGGCCGCCGCAACCCGACCCTCCTGGCCGACGCCTGCGAGGCCGTCATCGGCGCCCTCTATCTCGATGGCGGCCTGGCCGCCGCCGCCGGCTTCATCCGCCGCTACTGGCAGCCGGCCATGACGGCCGAGCTGGAGCCGCCCCAGGATGCCAAGACCGCGCTCCAGGAATGGGCGCAAGGCGCCGGCCTGCCGCTGCCGGTCTACCGCACGGTCCGCACGGAAGGCCCGCCGCACGAGCCGCTCTTCGCGGTCGAGGTCGCGGTCCGGGACCAGCCCGCCGTCACCGCCAGCGGCCGCACCAAGCGCGCGGCCGAGCAGGCCGCCGCCGCCGCCCTCCTCGAGCGGCTGAGACCGCCACCGAAATCCTGATCGCGCCGGCGATCACGTTTCCGTGAATGTGATCGCCGTCACAGTCTCGCCTCATCTCTGCGCTTAATGCAGGAAGTCATGGTTACCGCAGCGTTCTATGACGATCATGGACGCTTTGTAATTTGACTTGGAGTCGCCGGATGGGCTGAATGAAAGGGACTGGGCGTCAGCGAAAATGCGACCCGGCGATAATTAAAGATCTCGCGACAGCAAAGAGATCGACAGGACAAAGTCCTCGGGTGGTTGGGGGCGGCGTAGGGCCCTGCAATTGATTTGTTGATGATTTGCGCACGCGCGTCCGCGTGTCCTCGTGGCGCCGACGGTCGGCGCGCGGCTTTTGAATTTCGAGTTTTCGAGTCAGACCCTCTCTGGCCCATCGGCCGCTTATCCCGGGAGATCCTTCTCTGCGTCCCCCAATGGTGAACCCTTCTTCCCGCTGGATATGGGGTGCATCGCTCGAATTCGTCTCGCACCCCCGCCTTGCCTGCTCCGGCCGCCGCTGCTATAGCCGGCGCCCACCCCAGCAGCCCGACGGAGACGCTCGCATGGCCGCAGCGACGGACTACCACGTCAAGGACATCGCCCTCGCCGAGTGGGGCCGCAAGGAGA
>JBGPEQ010000234.1:0-6574 GCA_041482855.1 Dongiaceae bacterium
CGCGCGCCCATTTGGGCGCCCCCATGGCGGCACCGACGGGCGGCCATATGGGGCCGCCCCTATGGCCGGATCCGCTATCGGCGTTCACCCGCCTTCGCGAAGCCCGCTTCGGCGGGCGAAGGAAGGTCGGTGGTTTCCACCCCTTCCTCCGCTGGACATGGGGTCCATCGCTCAATTTCCGCGAGCGTGTCCGGCATACCCGCACGACGGCATACCCGCCCGAAAGGCTCACCACAGAGAGCACAGAGGTCACAGAGAAAACGTTCTTCCTGCCGCGCGCGCAGCGCGCATTCGCCCTTCCTCTGTGCTCTCTGTGTCCTCTGTGGTGAACCCTTCCTCCGCTGGGCATGGGGTCCACCCGCCTTCGCGAAGCCCGCTTCGGCGGGCGAAGGAAGGTCGCTCAATTTACGATTGGCCGCCGGATCAGATCGACTTGATCAACCCGCCATCCACCCGCACGAGCGAGCCCGTGACATAGGCCGCCGGTACGCTCGCCAGGAATGCCACCACGGCCGCGAACTCTTCCGGCTTGCCGTAGCGCCCCAGCGGGATGGTGGCGCGCGATTGGGCGGCGACCGTGGCGACTTCGGTGCCCTGCCGCTTGGCGTTGGCGGCATCGATCTCGTCGACCCGTTCGGTGTGGATGCGGCCGGGCACCACGCAGTTGACGGTGATGCCGGCGGCGGCCACCTCGTTCGCCAGGCTCTTCGACCAGCCCACGATCGAGGCCCGCACGGCATTGGACTGGCCGAGATTGGGGATCGGCTGCTCCACGCCGGACGAGACCACGGTGATGACGCGGCCCCACCCCTTGTCCCGCATCGGCGGCAGCAGTTGGCGCGTCAGCTCGAAGATGCCGATGGCCATGGCCTGATACCAGCTGCGCCAGCCCGCGGCATCGACCTGCAGGATCGACCCGGTCGGCGGCCCGCCCGTATTGTTGATGAGGATATCGACGCCGCCTGCTCCCAGCAGCCGCTGCGCCAGCCCGTTGACCGCCGCCTCATCGCCGAGGTCGACGCTCTCCTCGCGCGCCCGCTGCGCCTTCCCCGCATTGATAGCGGCCGCGACTGCCGCGAGCCGCTCGCGGTTGCGGGCGGCGAGAACAACCTCCGCACCCTCGGCGGCCAGCGCTGTCGCGATGGCCCGGCCGAGTCCGCGGCTGGCGCCCAGCACCAGGGCGCGCTTGCCGGCGATGCCCAGTTCCATCAGCCCAGCTCCTTCAGCCGTCGCGCCTGCCGTTCCATCAACCGCCCGATCTCCGCCTTGTCGTCGGCCGACAGCAGCGGCGCCGGCTTGCGCATGGCGGGCGAGGCGATGGCGCCGCGCTGCGCCAGCACGTATTTCCGGATGGCCATGCCGAGGCCGGGCTGCAGCTCGTAGCGGGCGAGCGGCAGATAGGCGTCGAAGAGATCGGCGGCGCGCTCGGGCTTGCCGGCGAAGTGGGCGCGGCAGACCTCGACCATCATCTCCGGATAGGAGAAGCCGGTCATGGCGCCATCGACGCCGCGCCGCAGCTCCTCCGGCAGCATGATGGCGCCGTTGCCGACGAGGATGCTGATGCGGCGCGTATCGCCCCGCTGCGAGGCCGCCCTTACCTCCGCGATCTTCGCCAGCCCCGGCCAGTCCTCATGCTTCAGCATCACGCAGCTCGGCAGCGTCTTCACGATCTCCACGATGACCGAGGGCGAGATGATCACACCCGTCGATTGCGGATAGTCCTGCAGCACGAACGGCACCTCGGCGCCGATCGCCGCGACCACATTGGCGTAGTAGCGCACGATGTCGCCGTCGGTCTTCAAGGTCGAGGGCGGCGCCACCATCACGCCGGCGGCGCCGGCATCCATCACGGCCGCAGTCAGCTCGCGCATGGCGGCAAAGCCGGGGCTGGACACCCCGACCACCACGGGCACGCGGTCGCCGACGCGCTTCAGCACATGGCGCGCCACCGCCACGGACTCGCCGGCGGTGAGCTTCTGCGCCTCGCCCATCATGCCGAGGATGGTCATGCCGACGACGCCGCGCTCCAGGTAGAACTCGACCATGCGGTCGACGCTGGCAGAGTCGATGTCGCCATTGTCCGTGAACGGCGTGACCGCGATGATGAAGACGTCGCGGGCGGATTCGTCGAGCTTCTTCATGGAGTCCCTCGGCTGGCGGCGCTGCGCGGGTCATGCGCCAGAGCAACCGGCCTTGTCAAATCTCCGCTCATCCGCCGATATTGAGGCAGCAGAGTTACAGCGATCGGGAGTCATAGACATGGATGCCGAACAGCTCCGTTCCCTGCAGGCGCCCTTCAAGGCGCGCTATCGCGACGAACCGACCGCGGCCGTCATCACCCTCAAGGCCAGCGGCGAGCTCGGCGCCGAAACCGTCACCTGCAAGGTCGAGACCGGCCGCGCCCTGGTGGAAGCCGGCCTGCATCCCGCCACCGGCGGCGACGGCCTCTCGCTCTGCTCCGGCGACATGCTGCTCGAAGCGCTCGTCGCCTGCGCCGGCGTCACGCTGAAGGCGGTCTCGACCGCCCTGTCGATCCCGATCCGCAGCGGCCGCGTGACCGCCGAGGGCGATCTCGATTTCCGCGGCACGCTCGGCGTGGCCAAGGATGCCGCGGTGGGCTTCAAGACCATTCGCCTCAGCTTCACGCTCGACACCGGCGCGTCGCCGGAGCAACTTGACAAGCTGCTGACGCTGACCGAGCGCTATTGCGTCGTCTACCAGACGCTCAAGGGCACGCCGGCGATGAGCGCGACATACCGCGTTGCCGCGGCGGCGTGAGACACCAAGGGAGGAACTGGCGATGAAGACGATCAAGGGACCCGCGATCTTCCTGGCGCAGTTCGCCGGCGACGCGCCGCCGTTCAACAGCCTGCCGGCGATCGCCGATTGGGCCGCCGGACTCGGCTTCAAGGGGTTGCAGATCCCGAGCTGGGACCGCCGCCTGTTCGACCTGGAGAAGGCGGCCGAGAGCCAGACCTACTGCGACGAGGTGAAGGGCACGCTGGCCGCGCGCGGCCTGCAGGTGACGGAACTGTCGACGCATCTGCAGGGCCAACTCGTGGCCGTGCATCCCGCCTACGACACCGCGTTCGACGGCTTCGCCGCGCCGCAGGTGCGCGGCAAGCCGGAGGCGCGCACCTCCTGGGCCATCGAGCAGTGCAAGCTGGCGGCCAAGGCCTCGCGCCGGCTCGGTGTCACCGAACATGCGACCTTCTCCGGCGCGCTCGCCTGGCCCTATCTCTATCCCTGGCCGCAGCGGCCGCCGGGCCTGATCGAGACCGCCTTCGACGAGTTGGCGAAGCGCTGGCGCCCGATCCTCGACGCCTTCGATGCCGAGGGCGTCAATGTCTGCTACGAGATCCACCCCGGCGAGGATCTGCATGACGGCGCGACCTTCGAGATGTTCCTCGAGCGCGTCGGCGGCCACAAGCGCTGCAACATCCTCTACGACCCCAGCCACTTCGTGCTGCAGCAGCTCGATTATCTCGCCTACATCGACATCTACCACGAGCGCATCCGCATGTTTCACGTCAAGGATGCCGAGTTCAACCCGACGGGACGCCAGGGCGTCTATGGCGGCTTCCAGTCCTGGACCGACCGGGCCGGCCGCTTCCGCTCGCTCGGCGACGGCCAGGTCGATTTCAAGTCGATCTTCTCGAAGTTCGCCCAGTACGACTTCCCGGGTTGGGCGGTGCTGGAGTGGGAATGCTGTCTCAAGCACCCCGAGGACGGCGCACGCGAAGGCGCCAAGTTCATCGCCGACCACATCGTCCGCGTCACCGAAAAGGCCTTCGACGATTTCGCCGGCGCCGGCACCGATCTTGCCGCCAACCGCCGCATGCTCGGCATCCACTGAGGGGGCGGCCATGGTCGACGCCACATCAGACGCCAGGACCGCCCGCCCGCTCCGCCTCGGCATGGTCGGTGGCGGCCGCGGCGCTTTCATCGGCGGCGTCCATCGCTTGTGCGCACGCATGGACGGCCGCTACGAGCTGGTGGCTGGCGCGCTCTCCTCCGCTCCTGAGCGCGCCAAAGATTCGGGAGCCGATCTAGGCCTGGCCGCGGACCGCGTCTATACGAGCTACAGAGAAATGGCGGCGGCCGAAGCGAAGCGATCGGACGGCATCGATGCCGTCAGCATCGTCACGCCCAACGACAGCCACCACGCCATCGCCCGCGCCTTCCTCGACCGCGGCATCGACGTGATCTGCGACAAGCCGATGACCACCACGGTGGAAGACGCGCTCGATCTCGTGCAGGCCGTGCGCAAGAGCGGCCTCGTGTTCGGCCTCACCCACAACTACACCGGCTATCCGCTCGTGCGGCAGGCCCGCGAAATGGTGGCCGCCGCTGAGCTCGGCCGCATCCGTGTCATCCAGGTCGAATACGCGCAGGACTGGCTGGCAACGAAGCTCGAGGAGACCGGCCACAAGCAGGCGGGCTGGCGCGTCGATCCCCAGCGCGCCGGGCCGGGCGGCTGCCTCGGCGACATCGGCACCCACGCCCACAATCTCGCCGGCTTCATCAGCGGCCTGCAGGTGACGGAGCTGGCGGCCGATCTCGGCCGCTTCGTGCCGGGCCGGCGGCTGGACGACAATGTCCATGTGATGCTGCGCTACGACAACGGCGCCCGCGGCATGCTGTGGGCGAGCCAGGTGGCGCCCGGCAACGAGAACGCGCTCCGTGTCCGCATCTACGGCGAGAAGGCCGGCCTGGAATGGAGCCAGGAGCATCCCAACCAGCTGCGCTTCGCGCCCCTGGGCAAGCCGCCGCAGACCCTGTCGCGCGGCGGCCCCAACCTCGGCCCTGCCGCCGCGCACGCCACGCGCATCCCGCCCGGCCATCCCGAGGGTTATCTGGAGGGCTTCGCCAATCTCTATCGCGATCTCGCCGAGCAGATCGCCGCGCGCCGGGCCAAGCGCAAGCCCGATCCGAGCGCGCTGCTGGTGCCGACCGTGGAGGACGGCGCACGCGGCGTGAAGTTCATCGCGGCGGCCGTCGAATCGAGCTCCAAGAACGGCGCCTGGGTCGACGCGCGGCTGGCGCTCTAGCATCATGACAGATCAGTCCGCCGCGCAGGTCGGGGCGGGCGATGTGCCCGGTCTGTTGCGTCGCGCTGCTGCCGCCTTGCAGTCCGGCCGCATGGCCGAGGCCGAGCAGCTCAGCCGCTCCGTGCTCGCAACGCAACCCGGAAACGCCGACGCCCAGTTCCTGCTGGCTGGAGTCGCGGCGGCAGCAGGCCGGCCGGCCGTCGCCGTCGATCTGCTGCAACAGCTGATCGCGCGCCACCCGGCGCGCGCGGACTTCCACGGCAATCTCGGCGCAGTACTCGGTCGGCTCGGCCGCCTCGACGAGGCGATCGAGTGCTTCCGCGCAGCGATCAGGCTCGATCCCGGTGTCGCCGCCGGTCATCTCGCCCTCGGCAACGCGCTGCAGGCCAAAGGCGACCTCGACGGCGCCATCGCGTGTTTTCGGGAGGGCGCCGCCGCCCAGCCCGCCAATCCGGCCGCGCATGTCAATCTCGGCAATGCATTGCGAGCGACCGGACGGCAGGACCAGTCCACCGCGAGCCTGCGCGAAGCGGTGCGGCTCGACCCGAACCTCCCGGAGGCGCAGCACAATCTGGGGGTCGTGCTGTTCACGCAAGGCCATCTCGCCGAGGCCGAAGCCGCCTTTCGCACCGCCTTGCGACTGAAGCCCGACAGCCAGATCGCCTTCCGGCAACTGGCGCTCGTCCTGATCGCGGCCGGTCGGATCGAGGAAGCCGCGCACTTTCTGATCGAGCCCGTGCGCACACAGCGCCGCCTGGGAGCCGCCGACGATGCCGCGACATTTCGCCAGACCAACCGCGTGAAACTCCAGCACGACGCCGACCAGCTCTCCTACCTCGTCGACCATCGGCTGGCTCCGGGCGACTTAGCCGATGTGGTCGCGGAGCATCAACATCTGCTCGCCGAGATTCGCGATGACCGCACGGTCGAGATCGCGCCGGCGGTGTGGCCGCGCCTCGCTGCGCAATACAACCGCCTGACTCATCTGCGCGAATCACCCGCCCGATCAGAGGGTGCCTTAAGTGCCGACTGGGATGGCGCCGCGATCGAACGCGATTACCGCGCCCATGCGCCCGGTTTCACCTGGTTCGACGGGCTGCTGACGCCGGCGGCACGGCTGGAGCTGTGGCGGTTCTGCGCGGAATCCACCGTCTGGTTCCAGATGACTTTCAAGAACGAGGTCAGCGCCACGCTCTTCAACGGCTTCTGCTGTCCGCTGCTGCTGCAGATCGCGCAGGAGCTGCGCCAGCGACTGCCGGGTCTATTGGGCGGTCAGCCACTCTCGCTGGCCTGGGCCTACAAATACTGCGGCCCATTCTCGGGTTTGGGTCCGCATGCCGACGACGGCGCGGTGGCCGTGAACTTCTGGCTCACGCCCGACGAGGCGAACGAGGATCCGGAGCGGGGAGGGCTCGTGATCTGGGACCGGCTCGTGCCCGAGCACTACCTGCGTCGCGATCGCCCGGCGCAGCAGGAGATCATTCAGTCGCTGATCCGCGATTCCGGCGCCACTGCCGTCACCG
>JBGPEQ010000235.1:0-6569 GCA_041482855.1 Dongiaceae bacterium
AGCATCGATGATGGCCTTGGCGACGGAGGGCGAGGAATCGATCTCGCCCAGCCCGGTGATGCCCTCGTCGGTATGCACGCGCACCAGGACGCCGTCCTGGCTGCCGTCGCCGATGGCGGTGTCGACCGGCCCCTTCGGCCGCAGCAATATCGCCTCAACCTTGGTGATCTGCATTTCTGTCCATGGCTCCATAGGTGGGTTTCAGATAGTCCTCGTAGAGATCCTCGCAGTCGGGGCTGCAGGCCGTGACCTCGCCCTTGCCGCCCTCGAAGACCCAGGAGCGGCGCGGGATCAGCCGGCCGCAGACTTGGCAATAGCTGACGGTCGTGTCGTTCCATCTCCTGACCGGCTCGATCCAGCGGCCCTGCCTCATTTGGATGCTCCTGCGTCGTCGATCGTGACGCCGTAGTCGCGCTGCGCGGCGTTCCTGCTGACATAGCCCTCGGCGACGTCCTCGCGGACCAGCGCCGGGGCGCGCTGCAGCGGATCGCCGAAGCCGCCGCCCCCGGGGGTGCGGTAGTGGAGCTCGTCGCCTTCGTGCAGCACCACATTGGTGAATTTGGTCGGCGAGCGGACGCCGAAGGCCTGGTCGAAGCTTTGGAGCTCGCTCGTGCCGGCGCGTTTCACCAGAAGGGCCGAGCGGCCGCCGGGGAGCCCGCCGAAAAGCCCGGGGGGCGCCAGCTTGCAGCGGTCGAAGAGGGCGCTGAAGGTGATCTCCGGCGCCGTGATGCGAAACGTCCGCTCAGTGCCGAGCCCGCCGCGATGCTGGCCGGCCCCACCCGAATCCCGGGTGAGGCCATAGCCGAGCGTCAGCAGAGGATAGCGATGCTCGAAGACCTCGACCGGCGTATTGCGGCAATTTGAGTGCCGGGTGACTTCGCCGTCATTGCCGTCCTTGAGCGCAGTACCCCCGGCACCCATGCCGTCGAAGTGGTAGTTGCTGTAGTAGCGCCCGGTCTCCGGATGTACGCCACCGAAGAGGAGATTGCTGCTCGAACCGCCGGAGGATGCGGCGATGCGCTCAGGTACCGCCTGGGAGAAGGCAGCGAGCAGAAGGTCGATCAGTTTTGGCTGCAGGTCGGTGTTGCCGCCGACGGAAGGTCCGGGATGCTTGACATTGACCACGCTGCCGGGCGGGGCGATCACTTGGGCCGGACGATAGCAGCCTGCATTGCGTGGGATCAGGCCTTGCGGATCGGCCACGCAGAAGATGGCGTTATACAGCGCGGCGGCGGCGACCACGAACGTGCAGTTCATCGGCCCGCGGACCTGCGGACTAGAGCCGGTGAAATCGGCGATCACGCGGCCGCCGCGAATGACGACCTTGACCTTGACCCCGAAGGGTTCGATGCCGACGCCGTCATCCTCCACCATCATCGAAGCCGCATAGCTGCCCTCCGGCAACTCGGATATCTCAGCGGCCAGCCGGCGCTCGGAATAGGCGATCAGACTGCGCGCACCCTTGATGACAGTATCGAGGTCGTAGCGCTCGCCGAGTTCGAGCAGCCGGCGCTCGCCGATGTTGAGGGCGCCGATCATGGCGTGCAGATCGCCCCAGCTGTTCCGCGGCGTGCGGTGGTTGGCGAGGATCACACGCCAGAGCTGCTCGTTGTAGCGGCCGCCCTCGAACAGCTTGACCGGGGGCAGGCGCAGGCCCTCCTGATAGACGTCGGTCGCGTCCGCGGCGAAGCTGCCCGGCGCCTTGCCGCCGACCTCGGCCAGATGCCCAATGGCGCCGGAGAAGCCGATCAACTCCTCGCCGCGGAATATCGGCTTCATCAGCATGTGTTCGGGGATATGGCAGTTGCCGCGATAGGGGTCGTTGTGCACGACGATGTCGCCCGGCTTGAAGAAGGATTCGCCGAGTTCCTCGAGCGTCCAGCGCAATGTGTAGTTGACGGCGCCCATCATCGACGGGGCGAAGTTCTTCTCGGCAATGAGGTTGCCTTCGCGGTCGAGCAGCATGGTGGAGAAGTCGAGCCCCTCGTTGAAGATCGTCGAATAGGACGTCTTCATCATCACGATGGCCATCTCGGCCGCGATATTCGCAAGCGCGTTGTGAAGCACGTGCAGCCCGACGGCATCGAGATCGAGATGTTGCTTGGCCGCGCCTGCCACGTTCATGCCGACCCCTCCAGGGTGAGATGCAGCAAGCCGGCCTTGCCAAGCCTGAGTCGGTCACCAGGATGCAGCACGGTGGTGGAATCCGTCTCTTCGATCACTGCCGGCCCCATCAGGCCGTCCTTGGCTGCAAGCTCCGCCCGGTGATGGATGGCGCAAGGTGTGGCCGCGGCAGCCTCGAACCAGACGGGCCGGCGAGTCATCGGGCGCCCGCCGCCGGGGCTCAAATCGGCGAAGTCGCGGGCCGGCTCGGGCTTCAGCGCCGTGACCCGCAGATTGATCAATTCGACCGGCTCGCCGGGAAGCGCGAAGCCATACTGCCGCTCATGAGCCGCGGCGAAGCCGTCAATCAGCTTCTCCCAGGCCGCGACATCGAGGTCGCCTTCGGGGAGCGGAACCTCGAGCTCATAGTTCTGGCCGGAATAACGCATGTCGGCAGAGCTGCGGATCTCCGGATTTGCGACATCGATGCTGAGGCGCAGGTCGGCGACAGCACCCTCGCGCAGACGCTTGAGAGTCTTGGCGATGGCCCCGACGTCCACATCCGTCGAGTCGGCGAAGAAAGTTTGCACACGGTCGACCCTGGCATCGGCAATTGCGGCGCCGAAGGCCGAGCACAGTCCGGGATGCGGCGGCACGATGACGGTCGCCATGCCGAGCCGCTCGGCGACGGCACGGGCATGCAATGGGCCGGCGCCACCAAAGGCGATGAGCGCGAACTCGCGCGTGTCGAGGCCGCGCTCGACCGCGATCAGACGGATCGCATTGGCCATGTTCTCGTCCACGGTGCGCAGGACCGCGAGCGCCGCGGCCTCGGCCGTGAGCGAGAGCTTCTCGCCCAGCCGGGCCAGGGAACTGCGTGCGGCCGCGAGGTCGAGCGCCATCGCGCCGCCCAGGAAGAAATCCGGATTGAGGCGGCCCAGGATCAGATTGGCGTCCGTCACCGTCGACTCGCTGCCGCCGCGGCCATAGGCGGCCGGGCCGGGCTCGGCTCCGGCGCTCTGCGGTCCGACATGCAGCAGTCCACCCTTGTCCACCCAGGCGATGGACCCGCCCCCGGCGCCAATCGTCCGCACGGCGACGCACGGGATCGTCACCGGGATGCCGAAGTCGATGTCGAACTCGGTGGCGTATTGCTGGCCGCCCTCCAGAATCAGGCCGATATCGGTGCTGGTGCCGCCGATATCGAGCGTGAAGGCGCGGCGGGTCCCGGCCAGCTCGGCGTAGTAGCGCCCGCCGATGACGCCGCCGGCGAGGCCGGAGATCAGCAGCTGGGCAGGGCGACGCTCCGCCTGCTCCGCCCTCAGGTACCCGCCGTTGGAAGCCAGCAGGTTCCACTGTTTGGCGGCAAGGCGATCGCCAATGATCCGGCCGACACCCTGAATGTAGCGGCTGACGACCGGCTTGATGAATGCGTCGGCGATGGTGGTGCTCGCACGCTCGTATTCCCGCCAGAGCGGGGAGACTTCATGAGAGAGTGAGACATGCGCCTCGGGCAGGGCGGCGCGGATTGCCTCGGCCGCGCGCTGCTCGTGCCGGCCGTCCAGATAGGCAAAGAGGCAGCAGACGGCGACGGCCACATCGTCACCGGCGAGTGCGGCGGCCTTGCGGCGCAGATCCTCCAGATCATTGGAATCGAGCGCGACGATCTCGCGCCCGTGGCTGTCCAGCCGGCCGCCGATGCCAAAACAGTGACGCCGGCGCACCAGGGGTTTCGGCTTCTGCCAATGCAGGTCGTAGATGCGCGCCTTGTCCATGCGGCCGATAAAGGGCACGTCCTCAAAGCCGCGATTGGTGACATAAATGATGGTTGGTCCCCGGCGCTCGAGGACGGCGTTCGTGGCAACCGTGGTGCCAATGACGACCCGGTCGACCCGTTCCACGCCGTCCAGGCGCGCGAGGCCGGCAGCAATCGCCGCAGCGGGGTCACTGGGTGTCGAGGGCACCTTGGCGGTGGTTATCGCCCCGCGCTCCTCGTCGACCAGTACGAAATCGGTGAAGGTGCCGCCGGTGTCGATGCCGAGAACGACGCTCACTTATGAAGCTCCGCGACGATTGATCTCTTGACTGTCATCGGTGTCCCGCCCCTTCGCCCGACGACCTAAGTCGTGGTAACTGTAACGTTAAAGTGGGAGGCAGTTCAACAGCCGGCTGATGCGGAGTTCGGGATCGGGTTCTCCCTCAAAATGCACCGCCAAGAGCGGCAACGGCATAAGGCCCCAGCGTCAGAACACTCTCGGACATGGGCCGTCCCCCTGCCGCAAAACCCGTGGGATCGAGAGTGGCGGCTGCAGCGCTAGCTGAATCAAGCCGCCTTAGAGTGGTCGATCCGGCAAGCTCGCCCGGGACATGAACCGTCTGAGGATCGGCGGTCAGATTGGCGAGCCACAGCAGCCGTCTTTGTTTGCCGTGCTCATAGGCCAGTCCGAGGACGCGCTTCGGGTCGCTCGATTTGACTGAGAAAGTCAGCGCGCCGTTGGCTGTAGCCAGCGCCATGATGGGATGGAAGAGTGGGTAGACGGCAGGCTTGAGCTGCGCGTCAAACCAGGGCTGAGAATAGTCGGTCCTACGGTGCATCAGGCCGAAGGGGCCTGTCGGCGCACCGAGGCAAACACTGTCGATCCCGGCCTCGACGGCACGGCAGAAATAGCCGAGTGCGAATGCCGCGCCGAATAGCCCGCGTTGGCGTGGATCCTGCCGGGCGAACGCGATTCGCACATTGGCCGGATTGGCTTCCGTGGTCTTGCCATAGGGGTTATAGCGCATCCCGATGGCGCTTGGGCCGAGGCGATACGGCAGTTGGCCGGCGATATGGCGCATGGAGCGGAAAATATGCGGCAGCGTTTCCAGAGTCTCCATGACGCTGCGATCGTCAGGTTCGTGAATAACCGCCGCCGTGCTGTGGGTGACATAGTCGACGCCTTCGAGATCCGGCCGGTCGATGTTGAATTCGGTGAAGTTGCTCGTCACGCCGGCGCCGAGTGCGACGCCGGGAAAGCACCGTCGGGCAGCGGCATAGACTTCAGCAAACCCGGGCAGACCGAGTTCCTCGGGGCGCTTCAGCACCCATCTGGTCATCGGCGCTTGAATCGCGATGAGGCTCGACGGTTTGAGATCGGCTCGGCGTAGAAGTGCCGCCGCGTCGGCCATCTCGCGTTCGACGGGCGCCTTGCAGGGCAGGACCAACTCCAGCCCCACTGGCGCGTTGAGGCGCCGTCCAAGGGCGGCGTAGGCCGCAAGGGTGACCAGGTCCTGCGCGCCATGCTCGTACCAGGCGATGAGCTCATGGGGGGCGGCGCTAAGTGCTGGAGCAGCGGCCATTGCAAGCGGTGCTTCTTCGGGAGACACCGCCAGCGCTACCCTGGGCAGCCTGCCGATTGGGGCGTTGCCGATGCTGATCACGATGTCCTTCGGCGCCGCGGTCGCCGCCACGGGCGACGCTCGCTCGAAAACAAGAATCGCGCGCTGGACGACCCTCTCGCCCTTTCCAATCGTATAGGGCCAGGGGAGATCTCGCGGCCGGCCATAGGTCTTGAAGGAGGCATCGGTCCAATTGCGCTGATCCTCCATCTCCCAGATGTCGCCTTCCATGCGGACCGTCGCCCGGATGCCGCCTGCCAGCTCATGCGAGAGGGCGCGGATGTTCATGAATGGCTGATGCGCGCTAATATGGTCGGGGAAACGGACCCGTTCGACCGACTCGTCGGGACGGGTCAAATCGAGGGGCTTGCCGGCCACCGCCTCGATAGGATGCAAGATGCAGAAGCTGGTCCGCGCGGTCGTGAAGTCGGTAAGGGCGTGCGCTTCGGCCGTGAAGACAATGCCGCCCTGACGCGGTGCATCGATCGCGGCCGCGACCTCCAACTGCCCTCCTGCGGTCTCATAGAAGGCGCGGTAGCGGATGCTGAGCCCGTCTTCGCTCTGATCACTCTTTAGATTGGAGATCACTGGGGCCGGCGATTCCCACCCCGGGCCGCGCACGACGAAGGCGATGCAACGCAGCGTTTCGATACCGGCGAACCGGATATAGCGGATCTTGCCCGCTTCCAGGTCGAAGCTGAGCGGACCAAGCTCGAATCGGTCGATCGAAACCGGCGGATGATCCGTGCCGTATAGAATCACGCCTAGACTTGCAGGTTTTATCGTCATCGGCGAGTCCTCCCGGAACTTTTTCGCATGAAGGCCTCTGACTTGCCCCCTGCCCTGAGTTTTAGCCGAGGATGGCGCGCAAGCGCCTGAAGGGCAAGACCGATGGCCGGTTTGCCGAGGTGTTCCGGACTGGAACGCGGGCGGTGCGCTCGATCACCCCTAGTACTACTGCATCACAAATTTCTGCGCCGCGTTTTCCTCGCGATTGGAACGGCGCAGCATGGACATCGTGACAAGGTTGCGACGAGCGCGACGATGAGGTGTCGACGCATGGTTGCGACTGAGTTGGGGATATGGCG
>JBGPEQ010000236.1:0-6527 GCA_041482855.1 Dongiaceae bacterium
CGCCGGCACCGCGCTCCGCGCGCCGGAAGAGCGGGTCGGCGAAACCGGCTTCCTGTTCGGCCGTCCGTACGACGAACCCGACCTCGACCGTTAGGCGCGGTCAATCCCACGCATACGCGGCCATGCTGAGGCTGCCATGGGCGAAGCTGCGGTGGAGCGGACGGCCGGCAACGCCGCCGCCGGCGCCCAAGGCGACGAACAGCGGAAGCAAGTGCTCGTCGCGCGGATGGGCCAGGCGCCCATCCGGCCGGTGCTGCCGATAGGAGATCAAGGCCTCTTCGTCGGCGGCCGCAATGCGATCGGCCAGCCAGTCATCGAACGACACGGCCCAGGGTGCCGGCGTCTCGCGATCGACATGGAATTGGCGGAGATTGTGGACCGCGCCGCCGCTCGCCAGCACGAGCACGCCCTCGCGACGCAGCGGCTGCAGCGCGCGCCCGACCTCCGCGTGATGGGCAGGACCGAGATGCGCCTGTATCGACAGCTGCGTCACCGGCACGTCGGCCTGCGGATAGATCAGCAGGAGCGGATTCCAGGCGCCGTGATCGAGGCCGCGGTCGTCATCGATGGCGGCGCCGATGCCGGCTTCTTCGAGCAACTCGACCGTGCGGCGCGCCAGCGCAGGGGCGCCCGGCGCCGCATAGTGGAGCCGGTAGAGTTCATCCGGAAAGCCATAGAAATCGTGGATCGTTTCCGGCGCGGTCGCCGCGCTGACCAGCGGCCGTTCGGTCTCCCAGTGGGCGGACACACAGAGGATCGCCTGGGGACGTTCGAGTTGACGACCCAACCCGGCGATGAAATGGCGCGCCGGAATATCCTCGAACACCAGCATGGGCGAGCCATGAGAGATGAACAGGGCGGGCAGCGGCTGTGCGGTCATTCGAAACGGTCCATTGCGCTGGTACAATGGGTAAGCGCTCCGCCGGAGCGATTGAAGTAGGTACTTTCAAGTAACCCGGTGTGGGCGCAGAAACGACGAAGGCCGGCGCAAGGGCCGGCCTTCCTGAGTCGCAGGGCAACGCGGCCGCTCAGCTCGAGTAATACTCGACGACGCGCTGCGGCTCCATTTTCACCGGATAGGGCACGTCGGCCAGCTGCGGCGAACGCAGGAACGTCGCCTTCATGCCCTTGTGATCGACGTTGAGATAGTCGGGGATATCGCGCTCGCCGGAGGCCGTGGCCTCAAGCACGATCGCCATCTCGCGCGACTTCTCCTTCATCTCAATAACGTCGTTGTCCTTGACCTGATAGGACGAGATGTTGACGCGGCGGCCGTTCACCTTGATGTGGCCGTGGTTCACGAGCTGGCGCGCGGCAAAGATGGTCGGCGCGAACTTGGCGCGGTAGACAATGGCGTCGACGCGCCGCTCTAGGAGAGCGATCAAATGCTCGCCGGTGTCGCCCTTGCGGCGCGCGGCCTCGGCGAAGATGCGGCGGAACTGACGCTCGCCGATGTTGCCGTAGTAACCCTTGAGCTTCTGCTTGGCCATCAACTGCAGGCCGTATTCCGACGGCTTCTTGCGCCGCTGCCCGTGCTGGCCGGGACCGTATTCGCGCTTATTGATCGGACTCTTGGCGCGGCCCCACAGATTGCAGTTGAGGCGGCGATCGATCTTGTACTTCGACTCCTGTCGCTTTGACATGTCGAATCCCTTAATTGTTTCAATGTCTTGTCCCGATAGTTCCAGACCCTTCGGAATGGACGGGGCAACGGACGAGGCCGCTACCCGCTTTCTCGGGAATGAAGCTGCGGCTTCTACACTGGCCGGACGAGGCTCGTCAACGGTTTAGGGCTTGCGCTTGCGAGCATTCGGGATTGGAATTCGCATGTACCTTAACCAATAGGGGGACTCCAGAATGGCCAGGAAGTCGAAGGCCAAGGCGGCCAAGAAGAGTGCTGGGCGGAAGGCGGCGCGCCCCATCGCAAAGAAGGCGGCCAAGAAATCCGTGAAGAAGGTGGCGCGGCCGAAGCCCAAGAAGGCAACCCGTCGGCCAGCAACGGCCCAGGCTGCGGCGTTGCAATCGGTTACGCCGTATCTGGTGGTGAGCAGCGGCGAGCACGCCATAGAATTCTACAAGAAAGCATTCGGCGCCGTGGAAGTCTATCGCATGCCGTCGCCGGACGGAATACGACTGCTGCATGCCACGCTCAATATCCGCGGATCGGATGTCATGCTTGCCGACGAATTCCCCGAGCATGGCGGCAACCGCGGCCCTGACATCATCGGCAGCACGACCGTGACGATCCACCTGTGGGTGCCGAACGCGGACAAGGCCTTCGCGCAGGCGGTTGGGGCGGGCGCCACCGTAATCATGCCGCTCGCCGACATGTTCTGGGGCGACCGCTATGGCAAGCTGCGCGATCCGTTCGGCCACGAATGGAGCATCGCCCATCACGTCCGCGATGTGCCGCCCGCCGAGATCGCGGCGGCGGCCAAGAAGGCATTCCTATCGTAGCCAGGTCCGGCTCCCCGGGGCCAAACCCCGGGGATCGCCTCTCAGCGCACGGCCTTTCCTGACCGCCGCAGCTCGATGCCGAGCACGCCGCGGTTTCGCGACGTCGGCCCCGACATCATAGCGACGCCGTCGCCACGATCGCGCTCCAGAGCAGCAGCGCGGCACCGGCCACGACGCGTATCCGGTCGCGCCCCGGTGCGAGCTTTTCCAAGAGAAGAAGGACAGCGATCAGCGCCACCCAGAGAACGTTCATTACCCCGACGACGAAAAGGACGAGCATGAAGGCCCAGCAGCAGCCGAGGCAGTAGCCGCCATGCCGAACGCCCATCCACAGGGCACCCTCGCCGCCCGACCGCCAATGCACCGTCAGGAATTCGAGCGGCGAACTGCAGTGGCGCAAGCAGGTCTGTTTCAAGGGGCTGAACTGGTAGAGGCCGGCGAGCGCCAGGACCGCAGCGGCGGCCCAAGGCACGAGCGGGCCCATCGCGCTGCCGAGCATGGCGGCATCGTGCAGGCCCCACTGCGCGAGCGTGGTGAGCAGGCTGAAGCCACCCCAGACCGCGGCATACCCCGAGACGAAGGCGATCGTGCGGACAAGCGCGCCCGCGGCATCCCGGCGCTGCTCGATGGCTGTGAACAACAGGATCATCGGCATCGCCGACGGAATCATCATTGCCGCCATCATCACCGCCCACATGAGAAAGATGAGCGCAAGATCGAGTGATGTCCATTCGCCTTGGCGCGGCATGGCCATGAGGCTGTGCAGATCGAGACCGGCGAGGGATCCCGACAGCAGGATCGTGTAGATCCAGGCGAGGGCGGCGAGAATCGCGAGGGCGACCGCCACGATCGCCTGGTCGCGGCTGGGCCGCCGCCATCCGACCTGCTGGCGCATTGCCGTCCGCCGACGCTCCGTGCCGCGAGCGCTAGCGCGCGACCCCCGTGGGTAGATGCTCGACGTAGGCGAGCGAGCTGTGGGTGTTGTGGTACTCGAACTTGATCTTCCCGCTCGCTTTGACGATCGAAGCGCTGGCGATCTCTGCTTCGTGATGCTCGAAACCATCGGGCATGACGACGCAAATGCGATGAGGGGCACCGGTTATCGGATTCTTGATCGGCTCGGAAGCAGTCTCGATCACACCGGGAATGCGCACGCCGCAGCGCCGGTCTTCCATGCTGAACGAGAACTCGATCGGCTTGAACAGCGGCTCGAGCTTGTTGGTCACGATCAGCGAGAAGATGTGGAACAGAGTGCCCTCGGCCTGCTCGCGCCCGGACAGGATGGTCAGCAGGGCCGCCCGCTGCTTGGCGTCAGCGCGCTCATCGATGATGAACTGAGCCGTGCCGTTGCCCTCGTGCAGCGCTCCCGGGAAATCCACGATCCCGACAAACGCGAGGCCGCCGAGAGTGACGGAGTCGAAATGCCCGTCGTCGATCTTCATGGCGACCATGCCCTGGCAGTGGCCCAGGGTGGGACGGGCATTGAAATCGCACGGGCAGCCATAGGCGCAGCCGCAGTTCTTCACCCACTGACCCTTCATACGCCATTTGACCTGAGCCATGATCCGCCTCCTCCGCGATCCGCCGGTTCTTCGCCGGCACCAGGGACTGCGGACGACTGTATCACAATCGCGCCGAAGCCACTGCGATCTCCCGACGGCGCGGCAAAGCGACGCTCGTCCGCGCGTCTGTTGCTCCGCGCGGGCGAGCGTGGGGCGGGGAGCCGAACGTCAGAACTTTTCGGGGAACTGCTTTGCCAGTGCGTCGGTCAATGCGTCGGCGATGACGTAGATGTGGCCCTTCATGGCGCTCCAGGTGGCGGCCTCCTTCTCATACTGGCCAGCCTGGATTTCCTGGATCTGCTGCAGGTGGTGGCCGCCATGGGCGAGCAACAGCTCCTCCAGCGTGTCCTTGGGCAGATTGGGATTGGCGCCCGACAGGAACGCGGCGACCTCCTGGGCGTTCGCAGTCAGATGATCGGTTGCCTTGCTCTCGGCCGCGGCATCCTTCTTCACGGCGGCATCGAGATACTCCTTGATGGCGCCGTAGTGGCCGGCAAGCAGGCTGAACAATTTGTCCGCAGCCGGCTGGCCGTAGAAGGGCGCGATGGCGCCGGCGATGTCCTTGGCGTCGCCGACGACCGCCTGCTCGGCCGCCGCCGCCGCCGGGGCGTTCTTCGCAAAGGTCGCGAACACGACGCCGCGCACCCAGAAGATGTGGCCGACCCAGAGATCGCGGAGCGCTGCTTTGGTCTCCGCCACCTTTCCGGAGGTCGGCGTCGCCGCGGCCAGTTGTTGGCCGCCCGGGACAACGTCGGAGCCGGCGGGACCGCTAGCCAGAGTTGGGACCGCTAGGCCGGCGGCCGCGGCAGTGCCGGCGGCCAGGAAGAGAGTACGGCGCGTGAGGGAAAACATTTGTGCCTCCTGTGCTGAGTTGAGGACGCGCATGTTGAAACTTTAGATGAGGTTAATCAAGTTAAATATGTTAAAACTGTTTATATTGCATTTCTCATGACAGATACGACCCAGGCGACGTAGCATGGGCGGAGCCCCAATTTGGGAGAAAATCGAGTGCTGGAAACACTGGGGGAACGGCAGCGACAGCTCCTCCTCCTGCTGCTCAATAACAAGACCGGCCTGACGGTCGACGGCCTGTCGGCACAGCTGAAGATCACGCGCAATGCCGTGCGACAGCACTTGGCGGCGCTCGAACGCGACGATCTCGTGAAACGCGGCGACACCAAGCCCTCCGGCGGCCGGCCCGAGCAGCTCTATCTGCTGAGCGACCGCGGCGGAGAGTTGTTTCCCCGGCGCTACTCCTGGTTCTCGGAGCTGTTGATCGAGGCCATGGCGAGCGAGATCGGCCGCGACGCGGTCGGCGCCAAGCTCGAGCAGATGGGCCGCGCGGTGGGCCGCCAGCTGAGCGGCTCCGGGCCTCCGGCGACGGACCTCGGCGGGCGCGTCGCCGCCATGGCGAAGATCATGCAGGATCTGGGCTACGCGGCGCGCGTGGCCGACTCTCCGGCCGTGCAGACCATCGACGCCAGCAACTGCGTGTTCCATCACTTGGCCGCCAAGGTTCCGGAGGTGTGCCGCTTCGACCTCGGCCTTATCGGCGCCTTCGCCGACGCCACGGTGGATCATCAGGAATGCATGGTGCGCGGCGGACACAAATGCCGCTTCAAATTGGCACCGGCACCGCGACGGCCCGGCGGCAGGGCTTGATGCCCGCCCAGTCTGCCGGTCGCCTCGATAGCCGATAGCTGTCGGTTCCGCATCGCGCTAAAGTCAGGGCACAGGGGCAGATGCAACTGCCCAAAACTCGAATGCGCGTGTGGCAGATTGAACCATGTTCAAATCGCTGATTATCGTCGACGACGTCTATGACGATCCCGAGAAGACGCGGGACGCCGCGCTCAGGCTCGACTATGCGATCCCGGCGACGGGCGCCAACTATGCCGGTCGCAATTCCGCCAGCAAGCTGTTGCTGCCGGATACCGACAAGATGCTGTCCTGGGTCGCCGGCGAACAGTTGGTCGGCGCGGTCGAGCGTGCCCACGGCGCGCTGCGGCTGACCCTGGCCGGCGACACCGGCCGCTATTGCGTCCATGTCGACATCGGCGTGGACTGGTCGGGCGTCCTCTATTTGAACCGCCCGGAGCAATGCCGAGGCGGCACTTCATTCTTCCGGCATCGGAGTACCGGCTCGGAACACGCGCCGACGACCGCTGCCGACCTCGTCCGTTGCAATGCCAAGACCGCGCAAGAGGCGCTCGATCGCATACTCGGCAAAGATTCGAACGACCCCACGCAATGGGAGGCCACGGTGGCCGTGCCCATGCAGTTCAATCGCCTTGTGCTGTTTCGGCCACTGCTCTGGCACAGCGCCGGCGACGGGTTCGGCGATTCCACAGGGAGTGGCCGGCTCGTGCAACTGTTCTTCCTGCGAAGCACAGTCCGGAGCGACGCACCACCACAGAGTGCTTGAAGCGGAGCGCCGCAGCCCCTCAGGCGCGCGGCGGTCGTCGCCTGTTGCGCACGCGTTCGTGCGCCAGCTCCTTGACGATGCCG
>JBGPEQ010000237.1:0-6481 GCA_041482855.1 Dongiaceae bacterium
AGGACGGCGTTGCGGTTTTCCGCGCGCGCCGTCTTGGCCAGGCTCGCCACCTGCTCCGGCGTCGCCACCGGGGCGGAGCCGACCTGTTCGATGACGTCGCCGGGCTGCAGCCCGCGCTTGGCCGCCGGCCCGTCATCGGCCACCGAGGTGACGACCACGCCATTGATCGTCTCGGCGATGCCGAACTGCTGGCGCAGGTCCGGCGTCAGGCTGGCCAGGGTCAGGCCGAGCGTCTCGACCGAATCGGCGGCCGGCGCGGGCGCCGTGCTGCCATTGCCGTTGTCGTTGGCGGCGACCTGCTCGTCGGGGAGCTTGGCCACCTCGACGGTCACGGTCTGCCTGGCATGATCGCGCCACAGCGTCACCTCGGCCTTGCCGCCGATCGCCGCTGCCGCCACCAGGCGCGGCAGGTCGTGCAGGCGATCCACGGCCTTGCCGGCGAAGGCGAGGATGACGTCGCCGCGCTGCAGACCGGCCTTGGCCGCCGGGCTGTCGGGCATGACCTCGGAGACGATCGCGCCCGCCGGCTTGTCGAGGCCCACCGCGGAGGCGATGTCCGGCGTCACGCCCTGGATCTGCACGCCGAGCCAGCCGCGCTCGATGCTGCCTTTCTCGCGCAGGGTGGCGACGATCGGCTTGGCCAGGTTGGAGGGAATGGCGAAGCCGATGCCGACGCTGCCGCCGTTGGGCGAGAAGATCGCGGTGTTGATGCCGATGACCTCGCCGGCCATGGAGAAGGTCGGGCCGCCGGAATTACCCTGGTTGATGGAGGCGTCGATCTGCAGGAAATCGTCGAACGCACTGGAGTTCAGGTCGCGGCCGCGGGCGGAGACGATGCCCGACGTCACCGTGCCGCCGAGGCCGAAGGGATTGCCGACCGCCAACACCCAGTCGCCGACCCGGATGGCATCGGAATCGCCGAACGACACCGCCGGCAGCGGCGACGGAGCGTCGATCTTCAGGAGCGCCAGATCGGTCTTCTTGTCGGTCCCGATCAGCTTGGCCGGATAGGTCTTGCCCGTCGTCAGCGTCACGTTGATGTCCGTGGCGTCGTCGACGACGTGGTTGTTGGTGACGACGTAGCCGGCGGGATCGACGATGAAGCCGGAGCCGAGCGCCATCGCCTCGGCGCCGTTGTCCGGCCGCTGCCGTTCATTGAAATGCTTGAAAAAGTCCTCGAACGGCGAGCCCTTGGGGACGACGAAGGGCAGATGGCCGTTATCCTCGCCGGCCTGTGCCACCTTGTGTTTGCTGGCAATATTCACCACCGCCGGTGTCACCTTGGCGGCGAGGTCGGCGAAGCTGGCCGGTGCGTCCGCGGCGCCGGCCGTGCCAAGGAAGGCCAGCATCAGCGCGCCGCCTAGCAGGCCGGCGGCGGCGCGGGTGCCGCTTCTCTTCAAAGCAAGATTCATCGAATTCTCCATAGCGTTGACAGGGGGTGTTGGCGGCATTCGCCATTGCCTGGCATATGGTCGCACGGGTTCACGGCGATATTGCGGCGAAATTAGATTGCCGAAAGACGCCGGCGGGGAGTGCGGCGGCGCCAAAAAAGAAAAGCGGCGCGATCATGGAGGCCCGATCGCGCCGCAAAATCATCTCCGGTCGTGGGGGACCGTGTGTTCGACAAAGGGAATATGGCACCGGCCGCCTGTCCGGGCCCTCGCCGGCGGATTAATTCCGCGTCATGTCGGCACTTTCGCCAACGCCCGCGGCACCGGATGTAAGTTGCTGATTCCACAAATGAAAAGCGGCGTCGCATTGGAGGCTTGACGACGCCGCTGATTGGTATCTAGGTCGTGGGGGGACCGTTGATGCTTTGGAATATAGGGTGGCGCACCTCTCCGGCCGCTCTCCGGCGCATTAAACTTTTGTAATGTTGGCGGGCGAGCCGCCGGCGGCAGGCACGGGAATGCGGATGCGGGCGTCTGACTGGCAGGAGCTGTTTCGCCCGGAGCTCGCGGCCTTCACGATCATCCTCAATCTCGGCATCGGGCTGCACGCGGTCGATGTCTTCGTGATCTCGACGGTCATGCCGACGGTGGTGAAGGACATCGGCGGGGCCTCGTTCTATGCCTGGTCGACCATGCTCTACATGGTGGCGTCGATCGTGGGCGCTGCCAGCGGCGGGCCGCTGAAGGCCGCCCTCGGCCCGCGCAAGGGCTATGCCCTCGGCGGGCTGCTGTTCCTGACGGGATCGGCGGCCTGCGGCGCCAGCCCGACCATGCTGGTGCTGCTGATCGCCCGCACGGTGCAGGGCTATGGCGGCGGACTGCTGCTGGCGCAGTCGATGGGGCTCATCAGCGAGCTCTATCCCCCGGCGCTGCGCACGCGCATCCTTGCGACGGTCTCCGGCGTATGGGGCGTGGCTGCCCTGGTGGGGCCGCTGGTCGGCGGCGTGTTCGCCGAATTCGGCTGGTGGCGCGGCGCCTTCTGGGCGAGCACGCCCATCATCCTGTGGTTCACGGCGCGCGCCTGGCAGACCCTGCCGCGGGCAACGGCAGTGAAGGAAGTGCCGCCCTTCCCCTTCCGCCGCATCGCCCTGCTCGCCTTCGCCGTGCTGTGCGCGGGCGCGGCCGATCAAGTGTCGGAACTTGCGGCGCGGCTCCTGCAGGTGCCGGAACTTGCCACGCAGGGCCTGCTGCTGGTCGCAGCGCTCGCGCTGACCGTGCGGGCCTTTCGGCTCGACGGGGCGGCCACCAACCGGCTGTTCCCGCCGCGACCGCTCTCCGTGCTGACGCCGGTGGGCACCGCCTACTGGATCATGTTCCTGTTCTCGATGACGCATACCTCCATCGGCATCTACCTGCCGCTGGCGCTGCAGGAGCTGCATGGCGTCAGCCCGCTGGCGGCCGGCTATGCCAATGCATCGCTGGCGGTGTCCTGGACCTTGTCGTCCTTCCTCACCGCGGGCTGGCGCGGTCCGGCCGAGATCGCCGCCATCGTCGGCGGGCCGCTGATCGCGCTCCTCGGCGTCATCGGGCTCGCGATCGGCGTGACCACGCTGTCGCCGCTCCTCAGCTGCATGCTGATGGGCGTGATCGGCTTCGGCATCGGCGCCTGCAATCTGCACGTGGTCGCGCTCACCATGCGCATCGCCGAGCCCGGCTTCGAGAGCCTGACCGCGTCGTCGATCCCGACCATCCGCTCGCTCGGAATCAGCTTCGGCGCCGCCATCGCCGGGCTGATCGCCAACGCCGCCGGCCTTGCCGGCGGAGTCACGGTCCAGAGCGTCGCCGCGGCCGTGACCTGGGTCTACGGCGCCACCATCCTGGCGCCGGCGGTTTCGCTCGTGCTGGCGATGCGGGTCATTCGGTTGCGAAGGACCGCCGTCGAAGCGACACCGAGCGAATGACGGCGATGCCGTTCCCGAAAGTCAAAGCATCACCGCGCCGCCGTTGGGGCTGATGCATTGCCCGGTCATGTAGCTGTTGGCCGGCGCAGCGAGGAACACGGCGACGGCAGCGATCTCCTCTGGCCGGCCGATGCGGCCGAGGGGGACGTTGCCGGAGCCGGCCACCGTCGCCGCGTCCATGTGGTCGGTCGTGAGCATCGGCGTGTCGGTGGGGCCGGGCGCGATGGCGTTGACGAGAATGTCCGGCGCGAACTCGCGCGCCCAGGAGCGCGTCAGCGAGACGACCGCGCCCTTCGAGGCGCAGTAGACGGACATCCGCTCGCAGCCGAGATAGGCCAGCTCGGAGGCGATGTTGATGACGCGCCCGCGCCGTTGGCGCGTCATGACACGCAAGGCCTCGCGTCCGACGAGGAAAGTGCCGCGCAGGTTGACGGCGATGAGGCGGTCGAACTCCGCGACGCTGGTATCGAGCAGCGGCTTCTCGAACAGGATGCCCGCGCAGTTGACGACGATATCGAGGCCGCCGAGGCGCGGCAGCGCTTCGGCGAACAGCGCGAGCACCTGCGCTTCGTCGGCGATATCGGCGCGCAAGGCGAAGGCGCGGCCGCCGGCCCGCTCGATCGCGGCCACGGACGTCGCGGAAGCGGCGAGATCGACGATCGCGACGGCGGCGCCCTCGGCCGCCAGCGCGATCGCGATGGCGCGGCCGATGCCGCTGGCGCCGCCGGTCACCAGCGCCCGCTGGCCCGCCAGAACGCCGCTCATGACAGCTGCTCGCCGCGATCGATGTTGTAGGCCTGGCCGGTGATGGCGCGGGCATGATCCGACGCCAGGAAGAGATAGAGATCGGCGATGTCCTCCGGCTCCATGAGGCCGTCGAGCGCCTGCGCCGCCAGGATGTCCTTCAGCATGTCCGCCGGCGGGCGGCCGGCGCGGCGCGACATCTCGCCGAGCGAGCGCAGCGCGGCGCGGGTCTTCACCCAGCCCGGGCAGACTGCGTTGACGGCGATGCCGAGCGGGCCCAGCTCCTTCGCCAGCACGCGCATGAAGCCGATGTTGGCGTGCTTGGAGGCGACGTAGGCGCTGAATTCAGGGGCGCCGGTCTTGCCCCAGATCGACGAGGTCAGGATGATGCGGCCGCCGGATGTCATCGACCTCACGGCTTCGCGCGTGACGTAGTAGGTGCCGATCACGTTGATCTGGATAATGCGCTCGAAGCGGCGCTCGACCTCGTCGCCCGGCTCCAGGATCGGCGTGATCAGCTCCAGCCCGGCATTGTTGACGAGCACGTCGAGCTTGCCGAGGCCGCCCACGACGCGGCGCACCGCCGCGCGATCGCTGATGTCGCAGACCTCCGCGGCGACCGGGCGGCCCGTGGCGTCCGCGATCGCCTTGCCGGTCTCCAGGATGTCCTTCGTGCTCGAGAGGATGGCGAGGTCGGCGCCGGACAACGCGAAGGCGCCGGCCACCGCCGCCCCGATGCCATGGCTGGCCCCGGTGACCAGCACCCGCTTGCCGGTGAAATCGTAGGCGGTCATTGCGGCTCCTGCTCCGTTGTCATGTGACCATCGCCCGCGTGACGAAATCCCGGGACCACTGGACCGATGTTGTGCGTCCTTCGAGACGGCCGCTTCGCGGCCTCCTCAGAATGAGGATTGTTCTTTGTGCCACAAAAATTGGTCCTCATCCTGAGGATCGCGCGAGAGCGCGCGTCTCGAAGGACGCACAATTAGCATGCAGAGCTTCACTCGGCCCAGACGATCAAGCATGCTCGAGCGTTTCCTCGCCGGCCTGGGCGCGCATCAGCTGCATGATCTGGCGCTCCAGCTCGACATAGCCGGGCAGCGCCATCACCTCTTCCTTGCGGCCCCAGCGCCGGCCGCGCTTGAACTCGGGCACGATGTTGGCGGCGACGGTGCCGGGATGGCGCGACATGAAGACGATGCGGTCGGCCACAAAAATGGCCTCCTCGATGTCGTGGGTCACCATCAGCACGGTCGTGCGCGCCTGCTCGACGATCGACATCATCAGCTCCTGCATGTGCCAGCGGGTCTCGGCGTCGAGCGCGCCGAAGGGTTCGTCCATCAAAAGGATCGCCGGCTCGTTGGCGAGGGTGCGGGCGATGGCGACGCGCTGCTTCATGCCGCCCGAGAGCTGGTTGGGATAGGCGTCCTTGAACTTCGTGAGATGCACCAGCTCGATGAAACGCGCCGCCCGCTCCCGCCGCGCCGCCGCCGGCACGCCGTTGAGGCGCATGCCGTATTCGACATTGCGCTGCACCGTGAGCCAATCGAACGACGTATAGGCCTGGAACACCATGCCGCGGTCGCGCCCGGGCGCCATGATCGCGTGGCCGTCGAGCGCGATCGTGCCGGCGGTGGGATCCTCCAGGCCGGCGACCATGCGCAGCACCGTCGACTTGCCGCAGCCGGAGGGACCGAGGATCACGCACACCTCGTTCGCCAGCACGTCGAACGAGACATCGCGGATGGCCTGGACGTCGCCGCCGCGGGTGAGCGGAAAGACCTTCAGCACGTCGCGCAGGGAGAGCTTGATCGTGGGCGTCATCGCCGGCTAGCGCCGCTCATGAAGGTAGGGGAAGAGCAGGCGGTGGGCCCAGCGAAACAGAAAATCGAAGAGGACGCCGAGGAACCCGATGGTAATCATGCCCGCCATGATCTCGTCGGTGTGCAGGAAGCGGCGCGCCCGCCACATCATGGCGCCGATGCCGGTGTTCGATGCGATGATCTCGGCGATCACCAGATAGGTCCAGGTGACCGCCAGCATCTGCCGCATGGCGACGACGATATTGGGCATGGCCGCGGGGACGACGACCGTCCACAGAATTTGGCCGCGGTCGGCGCCCAGGGTCATCGCGGTATCGATGAGTTCGCCCCGCACTTGCTGCGTGTGGTCCATAACCAGGGCGATCAGGAAGAACACGACACCGATGAAAAGCAATGCCACCTTGGGCTGCTCGCCGGTGCCGAACCACATCAGCAGGACCGGAATGAAAGCGGTTGCCGGGAGATAGCGCCAGGCCGACACGAAGGGATTGAAGAACGCTTCGACGGTCGGGAACGAACCCATCAGCACGCCGAGCGGCACAGCGATCGCGCAGGCGGCAAA
>JBGPEQ010000238.1:0-6472 GCA_041482855.1 Dongiaceae bacterium
CTTCGGCAAGGCGATCTGGGACATAACAGGCAAACGGGATGTCGATATCGTGTTCGAACATCCGGGCGAGCAGACGTTTCCGGTTTCCTGTCTCGTCGTGAAGCGCGGTGGCATGGTCGTGTTCTGCGCCGGCACCACCGGCTACAACCTCACCTTCGACGCCCGTTTCGTGTGGATGCGCCAGAAGCGCATCCAGGGCAGCCACTTCGCCAACCTCCTGCAGGCAAGCCAGGCCAACCATCTCGTCGTCGAGCGCCGCATCGATCCCTGCATGTCCGAGGTGTTTTCCTGGGCCGACATACCCCGCGCCCACACGAAGATGTGGAAGAACCAGCACAAGCCCGGCAACATGGCCGTGCTCGTACAAGCCAAGCGCCCGGGCCTGCGCACGCTCGAGGACGCGATCGAGGCGTAAGGAAGGAAGTTGAACCGCAGAGACGCAGAGACGCGGAGGAGACTCTTCTCGGCGTCTCTGCGCCTCTGCGGTGAATCCTCGCGATGACGCAGCCGGTACAACAGCCCGATCTCCTGCCTCGGTGCCAAGACGCATTGTCGGCCGCGGAGGTTTATGCCGCTCTGGCAAAGAGTGCGGTCGAGCGGCTGGTGGCGCCGGGCGGCAAGATCGACGCTGCGCTGCTCGATCAAGAACAGCGCGCGGCCCATGGCTTCGCCTGGCTCGCGACCTATGTGACGGCGCTGCGGGAGACGCTGCGCTGGGCGCAGCGGCTGCGGGATGCCGGCAAGCTCGGCGAGGTCGAGGCACTGATCTGCCAGGCGGCATTCGGCGAGTATCTCGCGCAGATCGGGGGCGGTATCGCCATGAGCCAGGGCGAGATCGTGCGCCCCACCGATTTCGGCCTCGAGGACGAAGCGCTCGCGTTCGCCGCCGATGCCGCGGTGCGCGCGCTCATGCGAAGAGGCGCGAGCAGCGACGTGCTGATGCGCATCGCCGCGCTGATCGCCGATGGCGCGTTCGGCGACAGCGGCCTGGAGGACGAGGCGCTGCTGATGGTCCGCGACCAGTTCCGCCGGTTCGCCGAGGACCATCGCGAAGCCGCCCACGAGTGGCACAAGCAGGACGTTTTCATCCCCCTGCCAGTGATCGAGGAGCTGGCCGGCCTCGGCGTCTTCGGCCTCACCGTCCCCGAGGAGTATGGCGGCGCCGGCCTCGGCAAGCTCGCCATGTGCATCGTCACGGAGGAGCTGAGCCGCGGCTATCTGGGCCTCGGCTCGCTCGGCACGCGCTCGGAGATCGCGGCGGAGCTGATCCGCCTCGGCGGCACCGAGGCGCAGAAGAGGAAATGGCTGCCGAAGCTGGCGTCCGGCGAGATCCTGCCGACGGCCGTGTTCACCGAGCCCAGCACCGGTTCGGACCTCGGCGCGCTCCGCACGCGCGCCGTCCGGGACGGCAACAGCTATCGCATCACCGGCAGCAAGACCTGGATCACCCATGCAGCGCGTGCCGACGTGATGACCCTGCTCGCCCGCACCGACGCCGGCGAACCCGGCTACAAGGGCCTCTCCATGTTCCTGGCCGAGAAGCCGCGGGGCACCGACTCTGACCCCTTCCCCGTCACTGGCCTGAAGGGCGGCGAGATCCGCGTGCTCGGCTATCGCGGCATGAAGGAGTACGAACTCGCCTTCGACGGATTCGAAGTGAAGGCCGAGAACCTACTCGGCGGCGTCGAGGGCCAGGGCTTCAAACAGCTGATGGCGACCTTCGAGTCGGCGCGCGTGCAGACGGCGGCGCGCGCCGTCGGCGTGGCCCAGAACGCGCTCGAGCTGGGCCTTGCCTACGCCAAGGGCCGCATCCAGTTCGGCAAACCGATCGTCGAGTTCCCGCGCGTCGCCGGCAAGCTCGCCTGGATGGCGGTCGAGACCATGGTGGCGCGCCAGCTCACCTGGTTCGCGGCCCGCCAGAAGGACAGCGACAAGCGCTGCGACATCGAGGCCGGCATGGCCAAGCTCCTGGCCGCCCGCGTCGCCTGGGCCAACGCCGACAACGCGCTCCAGGTCCACGGCGGCAACGGCTACGCCGAGGAATACGCCATCAGCCGCGTCCTCTGCGACGCCCGCATCCTCAACATCTTCGAGGGTGCTGCCGAGATCCAGGCCCAGGTGATCGCAAGGGGGCTGCTGAGCGGGCGGAATTGAAACCGTGCCGCGCGTCGCGCAACATCCTTTCTGATCTGAGAGCTCGCGGTCAGCCCGCCAGCAGGCGGGGCAATCTCGCCTCGACTCGCAGGCCGCCGCGTTCGCTGCGGCCGATGACGAGTTCGCCGCCATAAGCTTCCACGATCTCGCTGACGATCGCGAGGCCCTGGCCGGTGCCCTGCACGCGCCGGTCGAGGCGGAGGCCGCGCTGGCCGAGTTCCGCGAGGTTCTGGGAAGGCACGCCGGGGCCGTCATCCTCGATGACGATGCGCACGATGGTGTCGGCGGCTGCGTGCAACCAGATCGCGCCACGCGCCCACTTGCATGCATTGTCCAACAGGTTGCCCAGCAACTCCGCCATGTCCTCCGTATCGACCGCCGCCTTCGGCGCATTGGCGATGTCGACGGTCCAATGCAAAGTTCCGCCGCGCGGGGTGCGCTGCAAGGTACGTACGATCGGCTCGGCCACCGCGCGCACATCGGTGCCCGTTTGGCCCGTCCCCTTCCTGACGCCGATCCGCACCCGCGCCAGTTCGCGATCGACGTAGCGGCGCATGATGTCGGCGAGGTCCTCCAGCTCCGCCGCGATCTCGCCCTCGCCCCTGTCGCGCAGCCGCTGCGCATCGGCGGCCAGCACGGTCAGCGGCGTCTTCAGCCCATGGGCGAGATCGGCGGCATGGGCGCGGGCGCGGGCGATGGCCTGCTCCTGCGCCTCCAGCAGTTCATTGACCTCGCCGACCAGCGGCATGACTTCTTCGGGATAGTCGCCTTCCAGCCGGCGGCCCCGCGCGGACCGCACTTCGTTGAGGCTGCGCCGGACCGCCTCCAGCGGCCGCAGCCCGACGCTCACCTGCAGCCACGCAGCGAGTATCAGGACGCCGGCGAGGATCGCCAGGGAGGGCGTGAGGTCGCTGGCGAAGTCCGTCGTCAGCCGATCCAGCTCGCGGCGGTCGAGGGCGACCGCCAGGCGCAGCGTGCGCTTGCCGCCGGGCGCCGTGTAGAGCAACCGGCGCTCGCGCACGAGCAGGCGGGCGCCATTGGGACCGTCGATCTCATGCTCGTGCAGGATGCCAAGCTCGAGCGGATCTGCCGGCAGCGCCAGCACGGCGTCCCACAGGGACCGCGAACGCATGGCGATCCCATTCTCATCCTCCACCTGCCAGTAGAGTCCGCTATAGGGCTGGCTGAAACGGGGATCGGCGGGCGCCTGCTTCAGGTGCGGCTGATTCTGGGCATCGAAGACGATTCCCGCCGCCAGCTGCTGCAGATGGGTCTCGAGTTCGACATCGAGGCGGCGCTCGACATGGCGCTCGAACAGCTGCACCCAGCCGAAGCCCGCCACGATCAACGCGACAACGATCGATACCGCCGCCGCAAACAGCAGCCGCAGCCGCAGGGAGCGCCGTTTCATGCGCCGGGTTCGCAGGCCATGTAGCCGAATCCCCGGCGGGTCGCGATGACATCGACGCCCAGCTTGCGGCGCACGCGGCCGACCAGCACCTCGATGGCGTTGCTTTCGCGTTCGATGTCTTGGGAATAGAGATGCTCAGTCAGTTCGAGCTGGGACACGACACGGCCGGCATGGTGCATCAGATAGCTCAGCAGCCGGTATTCCTGCGGCGACAGGCTGACGGAGACGCCGTTCACCGTGACCTGCATCTGCCGCGTGTCGAGTGTCACGGAACCCACTTGCAACAGGGCGGAGGCCTGGCCGGCGGCGCGCCGCAAGAGAGCGCGCACGCGGGCGAGCAGCTCTTCGATCCGGAACGGCTTCGGCAGATAGTCGTCGGCGCCGGCGTCGATGCCCTCGACCCGTTCATTCCAGGTGCCGCGCGCGGTCAGCACGAGGACCGGAAAGGTCCGCCCGGCCGCCCGCCAGCGCTTGAGGATCGAAAGACCGTCCATCGTGGGCAAACCGAGGTCGAGGACGATGGCCGCGTATTCGCCGGTGTCGCCCTTGAACCAGACCTCTTCGCCGTCGGCCTCGCGCTCGACAATGTAGCCGGCCGCGCCCAAGGCGGCGCCGACGTCCCGGGCGATGCGGTCATCGTCCTCCGCCAGCAGGATGCGCATCACTCGCCCTCGACCCGGATGATGGCCGCAGTCTTGGCGTCGGCCAGCACTTGAATCACATGTCCGGCCGCATCGACGACCTTGAACTCATAGACCCAGACGCCCTCGTTTTTTTCAAACTCGATGCCGACAACCTCGCCGACGACCTTCTTCTCGACCGCGGCGAGGACGGCATCGAGGGGAAGCGCTTCGCCATGCTCGACGGCTTCCCTGGCCTGGTCGTGATCGTGCCGCTCGTCATATTCGCTTTCGTCGTCGGCGGCCACGGGCGCAGCGGCGGCCAGCAGCGCGCATCCCAAGACCAGCGGCAAAATGCTTCGTGCGAGACGATGAAGGCCGTTCATTGGCGGACTATGACCGATCGAACCTGACAGTCCGCTGACAGTTCCGGTCAGCAGTCGGTCAGCGCGGCCCTGATAGTGTCCCGTTCATCGCTTCGGCGACAAGCCCCATCGACCAGACGGAGATATCATGCACATTCTACGAATCCTGGTTCCTCTCGCCCTCGCCGCCGGCAGCACAACGCCCGCTCTTGCCGACGACAACGGCGGCAGCAAGATCGGCGGTGAGTCGTGATGAGCACGGACGTGGCGACGATCGACCACGCCGAGCCAGCCCCGCGACAAGCCGAGGTGAAGGTATGGGATCCCCTCGTCCGCATTTTTCACTGGGGCCTGGTCGCGGCGTTCCTCGTTGCCTGGGCTACAGGCGATGAGGTCAAGCGCGTACACATCATGGCAGGCTACGCCGTGATCGGTTTGGTTGCCTTCCGAATCCTCTGGGGCTTCATCGGCGCGCGGCATGCCCGCTTTGTGGATTTCGTGCGTGGGACCGGCTCCGTTAGGAGCTATCTGCGCGACACGGCGCGGCTGCGGGCCAAGCGCTACCTGGGCCACAATCCTGCCGGCGGGGCCATGATCATAGCACTCCTGGTCATGCTCTCGACAATCGGCGCCACCGGATTCATGATGACCACCGATGCGTTCTGGGGCGTGGCGTGGGTTCAGGGCGCCCATGAGACTGCTGTCAATCTGACGCTCGGCCTCGTCGTCTTTCATATCCTTGGCGTCATCGTCGCCAGCTACGAGCATGGCGAGAATCTGGTCCGTGCCATGATCACCGGGCGCAAACGGGTGGAGACCGAGCGCCGGCAGTTTACATAGGTAGGTACCGCAGGCTGGCTCGCCGCGCCGCGGCCTCCTATAGTCAGTGCCCATGAGCGGCGCCGTCCTCACTCTTCTCGTCATCACGCTACTGCTGGTGCTGGGCATCCTGTTTCTCGGCCTGTTCAGCATGGCGCGCGGCGGCGAGTTCAACCGGAAGTACGGAAATCTCTTCATGCGCTTTCGCGTCGCCGCCCAGGCGGTGGCGGTCCTGCTGGTGCTGCTCCTCATCTTCCTGATGAGCCACCGCCACTGAGCCGGCCATGGTCAAGCTCACGCGCATCTACACCCGCGGCGGCGACAAGGGCGAGACCTCGCTCGGCAGCGGCAAGCGGGTGGCCAAGCACAGCCGGCGGGTGGCCGCTTACGGCACGGTCGACGAGGCCAATGCCGCGGTCGGCATGGCGCGCCTGCATACGGCCGGCGAACCCGACGCCATGCTGGCGCGCGTCCAGAACGATCTCTTCGACCTCGGCGCCGATCTCTGCCGGCCGGAAGACCGCAAGGGCAAGGGACCGGCTTTGCGCCTCATCCAGGCCCAGGTCGATCGACTGGAGCGCGAGATCGACGCCATGAACGCCGCCCTGGCCCCGCTGAACTCATTCGTCCTGCCGGGCGGCACGGCGGCGGCCGCGCACCTGCATCTCGCCCGCACCATCGTCCGGCGGGCCGAGCGCGAAATGACGGCGCTAGCCACCCGCGAGAAGGTCAACTCGATCGCAGTCAAATACGTCAACCGGTTGTCCGACCACCTGTTCGTGCTCGCCCGGGCGCTGAACGACAATGGCGCCAAGGATGTCCTCTGGCAGCCGGGCGCGACCCGGGAATTCTAGGCCTTAAGCCCCCGTTAACCGCACTTTCAACTTTGCGTCGTAAGTTGCCGTCGACTCTCCAATGGGACGGCGGCGGTACATGGCAGGCGCGAAGACTCAAGGCTCATTCCGGCGATTTTTCCTCTACGTCGCCGCGGCCGTCCCGGTCGCGGCCGTGATTTTTGCCGTCGCCACGGCCATCGGATCGGCCCCGTCGCCCAAGGTCGGGTTCGACATGAAGGTCAAGATCGCCGATCAGGACATGAGGGC
>JBGPEQ010000239.1:0-6467 GCA_041482855.1 Dongiaceae bacterium
CGACGACGTGCGCTGGCTGGGCGACGACATTCCGCTCCAGGTCTGTCTCGCCGAGGCGCGCCAGGCCGGCTATGTCGGCATCGAGCTGGGCCGCAAGTTTCCGCGCCGCGCGAAAGCGCTGAAGAAAGTCCTCGACCGCCACGATCTCGCCCTCGTCTCCGGTTGGTACAGCGCCCGCCTGCTGGAGCGCAGCGCCAAGGACGAGATCGCGGCCATGCAGGATCACCTCCAGCTTCTCAAGGCGCTCGGCTGCACCGTCATGGTGTTCGCCGAGACCACCGGCGACACCGTGCCCTTCGTGTCCAAGCCGCTCTCCGAGCGCCCGCAGATCGCCTCGGGCGCGCAGTGGAAAGAGCTGGGACGGCGCATGACCGCGGTCGGCGACTACCTGCTGGACGAGGGCGTCGGCCTGGCGCTGCACCACCACATGGGCACGCCCGTGCAGACGGCCGCGGACGTCGACAAGCTGTTCGCTCATTGCGGCCCTTCGGTGGGTCTCCTGGTCGACACCGGCCATCTGACCTATGCCGGCGGCGATCCCGTGACGATGATCCGCAAGCACGCCAAGCGGGTCCGCCACATCCACTGCAAGGACATTCGCAAGGGCGCACTCATGCAGGCTCTCGACCGCGACCTCAGCTTCACCGAGGCCGTCCTCGCCGGCGTCTTCACCGCCCCCGGCGATGGCATCGTCGATTTCCCGGCCGTCATGAGGGCGCTCAAGAAGATCTCCTACGATGGCTGGATCGTGCACGAAGCCGAGCAGGACCCGCGCATCGCCCACCCCCTCAACTACGCCAGGCTCGGCAACGCCCATTTGCGCACGGTCTGCACGAAGGCCGGCTTGAAGGTCGCGGCATCCTGAAGCGGGCGCCGCCGATCATGACCGACAAGCGCCTCCGCATCGGCCTCATCGGCGCCGGCTTCGTCGCCCGCTGCCATCTCTACGGCTATCATGCGTTCCCCGCGGTGTTCCCCGACGCGGGCGCGCTGCCGACGCTCGAGCTCGTTTGCGATGCCAACGACGCGCTGGCGGCACAGGCGGCCACCCGCTACGGCTTCCAACGCTCGACCGGGGATTGGCGCAGGCTGGTGGCCGATCCCGATGTCGACGTCGTCGACATCTGCGTGCCTTCGAACCTGCACCGGGAGATCGCGCTCGCCGCCATCGCCGCAGGCAAGATTCTCTATGCGGAGAAGCCGGTCGGACTCGACGCGCGCGAAGCGGCCGAGATCGCCAAGGCCGCCGCCAAGGCCGGCGTCCGCCATCTCACGGGCTACACGTATCTGCGCAATCCGCTCGTCGGCCTGGCCAAGAAGCTGATCGACGAAGGCGCCATCGGCCGCGTCGTGCATTTCCGCGGCGCCCACAACGAGGACTATCTCGCCGACCCGCAGTCGCCGTTCATCTGGCGCTGCGATCCCGCCATCGCCGGCAAGGCCGGCGCGCTCGGCGATCTCGGCAGCCACATCATCGCCATCGCCCGCCATCTCGTCGGCGATATCAGTGCCGTCTGCGGCATGGCGCGCACCGTCTATCCGCTCCGGCCGGCGGCGCCGGGCTCGACAGAGATGCGCCCGGTCGGCAACGACGACGAGGCCCAGTTCCTCATCATCTTCGGCAATGGCGCCGCCGGCCATATCGAGACCAGCCGCATCGCCACCGGCAGCCACATGGACATCACCTACGAGATCACGGGCACCGAGGGCGCCATCCAGTTCGACGGCGAGCGCATGAACGAGCTGCGCCTCTTCAGCAACCGCGATCCCGCCGACCGCCGCGGCTTCCGCCGCGTCTATGCCAGCCCGGAGCATCCACCCTACGGCAACTTCACGCCGGGCACCGCCCACGGGCTCGGGTTCAACGATCACAAGGTGATCGAGATCCACGAGCTGATGCAGTTGGCCGCCGGCGGCAAGCCGCCGCTCACCGATCTTACCGATGCCACCGCCATCGCCCGCATCCTTGACGCCGTGTTAACCAGTGCCGCCGAGCAGCGCTGGGTCACGCTCGAGCGGGCGGCCTGACATCTTGTCGGAAATCGATGCGGCAGCTTGTCGCAGATCGCTCGGATTTTAGACGACTTTAACCACGCCGGATGCAGACTCGTCAGCGTGTGGGCAGAGAACTGCCCGGCGATTTTGATCGGAGTTGCAGAATGGACTCCCGTGTTGAATTCAGCGACCTGCGCGGTCGCAAGTATGTTTATAGCGTCCGCAGGTTCGAAGATTTCTGGGCCGACGTGCCCGGCAACTATATCTTTGCCAAGCGGACCAGCTCCGGCTGGGTGCCGCTCTATATCGGCGAGACAGCCAGCCTCCAGAAGCGCATGGCGCGCCATCATGAGGCCTGGGACTATTGTTGCAATCGCGGCGCCTCCTTCGTGCTCGCTCATGTGAACCTCGGCGACCACAAGGAGCGCGACGCCGAGCAGCGCGCACTCATGGTCGCGTTCGATCCGCCCGGGAACTTCCCGGTGCCGGGCTCCAGCCCGCAGCTGCCGAACCTGAGCCGCGCCGCCTAGGCCCGGTCGACAGATGCCGCCGACCGCTCGATCTCACCTCGCCGCACACACGCCTCGGCGAAGGCCGCGCGCCGCAGCGTGCAGAATGCGGTCAGCGCGAACGCGATGGCGTGACCGAGTTCCCATTGCTGCCGATAGTCGGGCGACTCCGCCGGCAGCGTTTCCGCCGTCCAGCGCGCGAACGCTGCATTGACCGGCGCGTTGAACGGGAAGAACACCGCCAGCATCGGACCGCGCTCGTCGAGATCATCGAGCGCCCGCTCGCGCAAGGCCCGCGCGCCCGGCGGCAGCGCGAGCCGGGGCGTGCCGCAGTCGCTGGCTATCCGTCGCCAGCGCCCCCATATTGGAGTACGGTGAGCCTCGACCGGCGCAGACGTGTCGAATCCTGCCTTCCTCTCCCAATCGTCCGTCAACGCAAGGAACCAACCATAATGTCACAACATCGCTATCGCACGGGCCAGATCGTGGAGTCGCGTGGTGACAAGCTCGGGATCATCCCGCCCGGTCGCTATGAGATCGTTCGCCAGCTGCCGCCGACCGTCGCCGGCACCAACCAGTATCGCGTGAAGTCGGTGCTGACCGGGCAGGAACGCGTGCTAACCGAAAACGACGTCGACGGTCCCGCCTGAGACGCGTGGACTGGCGCGCCACCGTCTGATCGCTTATATTATTGGCGAAGAGCTTTTCACCTGCGGACCAATCGGCGGCATGCCTCGAAGGCGGCGCGAAACGCCGGGGGCGACAGGCTCGGGAGGGTTAAGATGTCGAGACAGTTCCGATGGTTTCAGCGCGGACTCGGCGTACTCGCCGTGATGAGCGCATTGATCCTCGCCGCCGCTCAGCCGGCCTATGCGTGGGACAACCACAGCCATCACGGCCATCACCACGGCGGCGGCGCGGTCTTCTCGTTCGGCTTCAGTTCCGCTCCTTACTACTACGACCCCTATCCTTATGGCCCGGCCTACGCCTATCCGCCGGCCTACGCCTACCCGCCCGCCTACGCCTACCCGCCCGCCTACGGCGGCTACGACCAGCCCTATGATGGCGGGCCAATGCCCTATGATAGCGGTCCTTACTCGGATAACGGCCCCGACAACGGTCCCTACTGCCGCGAGTTTCAAACCACGGTGGTGATCGATGGCCAGCCCCAGTCCGCCCACGGCACCGCCTGCCAGCAGCCGGACGGCTCCTGGGCCGTGGTGCGCTGAAAGGCCCGTCCGGTCTCCGCAGCAAGGCCCCGAATTATCCTTCGATACTCTGAATATCCGGAAGCACCTTTCGTCCGAGGCGCTCGCCATGGGCGTGCGGTCCTACGACAGGGTGCGCCCGAGGCATGCCCTCACGATCATGAGTGTGTCTCCTGGATTCGATGCATCAGGCTGGCGTAGTCCGCAGTCAGCGGAATCGACGTTCACGCATTGATGCGCGCATGAAACAAGAATTCATCGCGTTGCCGCCGCGGGCATATTGCGCACTTCCGCGGCAGGGATGAACATCGCCAGCGCGTCCCGAGGGGACGTGATCGAAACTGGGGAACGCGATCCTCCCAGGGGGAGACATGCGCACCGACACCCGAGCCTATGGCCGCGGCGAGCAGATCGCCGATCGCTATATTCATCTCGCCGGCCTCGTGGCCGGCCTGGTTGGCTCGGTCGCGCTGGTGGCGGCGGCGGCGGAGCGCGCCCGTGCGCTCATGATCGTCAGCGTCGTCGTCTACGGCATCGGCCTCGTCTGCATGATCGGCGCCTCCGCGCTGTACAATTTCGCCGCGCCGTCGCGCCGCAAGGAGTGGTTCCGGCGGCTCGATCACGCTGCTATCTTCCTGATGATCGCCGGCACCTATACGCCCTTCGCGCTGGTCCGCATGGGCGGCGCCTGGGGCCTCGGCATCACCGGCTTCGTCTGGCTGGTCGCCATCGCCGGCATCGCGCTCAAGCTGCTCCACCCGCATCGGCTCGAGGGCATCTCGACCGGCATCTATCTGGCGCTCGGCTGGGTGATCGTGGTGGCGTTCGGGCCATTGTTCGCCACCGTGCCCCCGCCGGCCGTCATCCTGATCGTCATCGGCGGCCTGCTCTACAGCCTCGGCGTCGTCTTCCATCTATGGAAGCGGCTGCCCTACCACAATGCCATCTGGCACGGCTTCGTGCTGGGCGCCGCCGGCTGTCACTGGGTCGCGGTCCTCGACGGCGTCGTGCGGGCGGCTTAGTCAGGTCGCACCAATCATCCGGGCGCGGCGAAGTGACGCTAGCCTGACTATCACAATACCGCCTAAAGGTCTGATCGGCCTTCATTATTTAATCTTCCAGCGTCAATCCCTTCGGAGGTCGAAGGCCGAATCGGCAATCACGCTGCGCAAGGCATCGCGCGCACCGCTGGATCGGCGGTAGGAAGTTTGTCCCGTCCAGCGCTTCGATGGGTCTCGCAAGTTCGCGGCATGCCCGCTACTGTCGATGCGGTTCAACGACCGCAACAGGGGAGCCACGCGAATGGCTAGGAAGGCGAAAACGAAGCGATCTGCCAGGCCCAAGAGCAAGGCCAAATCGAAGAGCAAGGCAAAGACGAAGAAACGCGTGCTGAAATCATCGACCCGCCCGAAGAAGCTCGCGATCAAGGCGAAGAAGAAGGTCGTCGCCAAGCGAGCGCCCAAGCGGACGACGAAGACGGCGAAACCGAAGAAGCGGCCTCCGGCTCGCAAGGTCGCGCCGAAAGCGGCGCCGGCCCCGCAACCCACTCCCGCCACGATTGCGCCGGTCGCTCCCGCACCGGCACCGACGCCCAATCCGGCGCCGGCCCCGACGGCCGCGGGCGCCGTGACTGACGCGCCGACCGGCACGACCGAATGATCGGCTCGGCCCCGATCGACATGCCGATTCGATAGGCACGTCAGAGGTATATCAGCCTGGTGGCGCCGCCTCGCCGATGGCGGCGCCACTGCTGCTACGACGGGGCAGGAGCCGCTGGTGCGCCCGCCAAACAAGTGCGCGACCTCGGCCGCTTGCCTGCGCTTGCCCGCAATGACACGATCTCGGCGGGTATCCCTTCTCAGGTTTCGGAGCGCCATGCCGCGTCGGTTTGCCTGGACCTCATGGTCGGACGAGCGGCTGCTCCAATTGCGCCTCAGGGATCTCGGGGTCGCCGTTGAAGGCACTTGGCTCGAGGGGTGCCTGAGGGCAATCCACGCCGAGCTGGATCAACGGGGCCTGCGGATCAGGCCGCATGCCTGGATCTCCGACGAGTGGTTCAGCGCCGAGAGCACACCCGGCATCGCCATCCCCTTTTATCTGGCCCATCCCCGCCTGATGCGGCTCGAGCGAAAGATGATGCTGGACGTCGAAGGCGGGACTCTGCCGGAGTGCATGCGCATCCTCCGCCACGAAGCCGGGCATGTGGTTCAGCACTCCTATCAATTGCAGCGCCGTCGGCGCTGGCAGCAGCTGTTCGGCCGCTCGTCCATCCGCTATCCCAACTACTATCGGCCGAACCCGGCCAGCAAGAACTACGTCCAGCATCTGCGGCTTTGGTATGCCCAGAGTCATCCGGACGAGGATTTCGCCGAGACCTTCGCCGTCTGGCTCAAGCCGCGCTCCGACTGGCGCACGCGCTACGCCGGCTGGCAGGCGCTGAAGAAGCTCGACTATGTCGACGAGTTGATGGCCGAAATCGCCGAGGAAAAGCCGGTGCTCACGGGGCGTCTGCAGGTCGATCCGCTGAGCCGGCTCACCAGGACGCTGGCCGAACACTACGAGAAGAAGCGGGCGCTCTACGCGGTCGACCCGCCGACGATCTACGACCGCGATCTCCGGCGCACCTTCTCCGACGACCCCAGGCACCGCCGCTCGCCGGCGGCAGCCGCGTTCCTCCGCCGCAACCGCGCGCAGATAAGGCAGATGGTTTCGAAGTGGGCGCGGGAGTATCAGCCGGCGTTGGACGCAGTGCTCA
>JBGPEQ010000240.1:0-6465 GCA_041482855.1 Dongiaceae bacterium
AATATCAGCGCAACGCGCCGAAGCCGGCCTCGACCAAGGCGGTGGGGTTCTGCCCGGCGGTGCTCGACTACGAGGCCCGCATCTTCGAGGTGCCCTGCCCGTTCGACCTGCATTTACGGCTGGCGCGCGATGCCGAGGGCAATCTGCAGCTGCAATATCCGCGCCCCAACGAGAGCAGCTCCAACCCGCAATATCTGAGCCGGCTCATCGTCGCCTCCAACCCGACGGAGTGGCGCGAGCCCGGCAAACCGGTGCTGCAGATCATGACGCCCTACCGCTTCGTCGCGGACGAGCCGGTGTGGATCAATCAGCTGCCGCCCTTCTACCACTTCCGCCGGCCGCCGCTGCCGGGGCTGATGATCGGCGGCCGCTTTCCCATCCATGACTGGCCGCGGGTGCTGAGCTGGGCCTTCGAGTGGCACCGGCCCGAGAAGGACCTGATCCTCACCCGCGGCGAGCCCTGGTTCTGCGCCCGTTTCGAGACCGCGGATCCGTCGCGCCAGGTGCGCCTGGTCGAGGCCGAGTTGACGCCGGCGCTGGAGCAGTACCTGAAGGGCATGGACACGGTTACCCAGTATGTCAGCCGCACCTTCTCGCTCTTCCCGACCGCCCGCTCGCGACGGCCGCAGCACCTGCTCACCAAGGTGAAGCGGTAGGCCCTGCCGCGCGCCAGAAACCATTGAAAGGGCACGTTTGTGCGCGCCCGAATGGTAAATAATTCCTTAAGGCATATGCATGACGGCCGCGTAACTAATCCTTAAATTCGGACGTGTAAACCTTTGTCAAATACTCCGAAGTTTCGTTCAACAGTACGAGGACGAATTGACCACCATCGGACATTTGCTAATGTGGTCACCGTCATGGCGGCCATGTCAGCCTGTCCGGTCCGTCCGCCCTGCCGGCGCCTCGACCGGCGCCGGGCGCGCGCGCAGCGTCGTCGCGAGGCGCGAACGCGCAGCGGAAGACCGACGGCTTACATGATGTCGACGAGTGACGATATCCGCTACCTCATCGGTCTCGCACGGGACAAGTCCGTCGAGAGCCGCAAGCGTTTGGTCGCGGTCGTCAGCGACATCTTCTTCTCCGATCAGGCCATCCTGACCGAGTATGAGCGCGCGCTCATCACGGACATCCTGCACAAGCTGATCTACGAGCTGGCGGTGCCCGTGCGCGAGGCGCTGGCCGCCCTGCTGACCGAAGACGAATCGATGCCGCGCGCGGTCCTGCGCGCGCTGGCCGAAGACGAGATCGAGATCGCCGCCCCCATCCTGCTGAACAACGAGGCCCTGCTCGACGTCGAGCTGATCGAGGTGGTGCGCCACCGCGCGCTCGAGCATCAGCTGATGCTGGCCATGCGGCGCGCCCCGCTGGCGATGGCGGCCGATCCGGCGCTGGAGTCCGCCGACGGCGATCTCCTCCAGGAACTGCTCGATGGCGGCGATGCCAAGCTCGTCGACGCCACCATGGCCTACCTGCTCGAACAGACGCGCGGCGTCGACAGCTTCCAGGAGCCGATCCTGCGGCGCGAGGACCTGAGCGAACGGCTGACGAAGAAGATGGTCTTCTGGGTCCTGGCGGCCCTGCGCCAGCATATTCTCGACCGTTTCGACGTCGACCTGACCGACTTCGACGACGGCATCGAAGCCGCCGCCGACGAGATGAGCGAACGCCTCAGCGGCGAGCGCGACCGCGGCCGCGGCGACCGTTCCGCCGAGCTGGCGACGGCCCTCGCCAATGCCGGCAAGCTGACGCCCGGACGCCTGATCCAGGCCATGCGCCAGGGCGAGGTCTCGCTCTTCATCGCCATGCTCGCCCATCTCACCGGCCTGCGCCTGCCGCTGGTGCGCCGCCTGCTGTTCGAGCCGGGCGGCGAAGGGCTGGTGGTGGCCTGCCGGGCGCTCGGCTTCGACAAGACCATCGTGGCCTCGATCTTCCTGCTGTGCCGCCGGGCGCGGCCGGGCGACTGGGCCGCCGACCCGCGCGAACTGTCGCGGGTGCTCGCGCTCTACGACCGCGTGCAGCCGGCGGCCGCCCATGCGGTGCTGGCGCGCTGGCGCCGCGACCCCGACTTCCTCTACGCCATCAAGACGGTGGAGGAGGCGAAGGTAGATGCGGCCGCAGTCTGACGCCCCTTCGACGGACCGTCCCGACAGCACGCGACCGGAAGCGCACAGCGCGAACGCGCCGAACAGCGCGCCGCTGCCGCCCCAGCTGCTCGACCAGATCTTCCGGCAGGAGCTGCTCGATCAGGGTCCTGCGCTCTACGTCGCGACACTCGAAGGGCGAGTGATCTGGGCCAACGCCGGGTACCGACGCCTGAGCGAAGCGGGCGGCGGCACGCTGCTGCCGACCGAGGAGATCGCCGCCGAAATCGCGCTGCTCGGCAGCATGGTGTTCCGCGAGGACGTCATGACGCTCGGCGAAGGCGCCCAGCGGCTGCGCTCCCGCCACGTGCCCCTGCGCGGGCCCGACGGCCAGATGACGGCAATCGCCGGCATCGTGCAGGTGCTGCCGGAGGAGGGTCAGCAGCTCGAAACCATTGCCACCTTGCGCGACCGCATCGAAGACATGATGCGCCTCGTCTCCGACTGGACCTGGGAATCCGATGCCCAGCTCGTGTTGACCGCCATGTCGAACCGGGTGACGGAGATGCTGGGCTATCATCCGCGCGAGCTGATCGGCCGCAACCTGCTGTCGCTCACTGACGGCGAGAGCGAGCGCGGCGCCATCGAGCTGCGCTTCCAGCGCCATTCGCCGTTCCGCAACCTGGCGGTCGACATGATCGCGAAGTCGGAGGAGGTGAAGACCTTCCTCCTGAGCGCGGTGCCCGTGTTCGACTTCACGACCGGCGTGCTCATCGGCTATCGCGGCACTGCCACCGACGTGACGGAACTGCGCAAGCGCGAGGTCGGCCTGCGCGTGGCCAAGGAAATGGCGGAGATGGCGAGCCGCGCCAAGACCGAATTCCTCGCCAACATGAGCCATGAGCTGCGCACGCCGCTCAACGCCATCATCGGTTTCGCCGAAGTCATGCACATGGAGCTGCTGGGCGCGATCGGCAACCAGCAGTACCGCGGCTATATCGGCGACATCCACGACAGCGCGCGGCACCTGCTCGGCCTCATCAACGACATCCTGGACGTCGCCAAGATCGAGGCCGGCCGCGTCGAGCTCAGCGAATCCACCATCCAGGTGAAGGCCATCTTCGACGCCGTCGCGCGCCTGATCCGCGAGCGCTCGGTGCGGGCCGAGGTGCGGCTCGAGATGGCGGTGGCGCCCGACCTGCCGCCGCTCCTCGCCGACGAACGCAAGCTGAAGCAGATCCTGATCAACCTCTTGTCGAATGCCGTGAAGTTCACGCCGGCCGGCGGCGCCATCCGCATGGCCGCGGCGCCCGATCCCGCCAGCGGCGATCTCGTGATCACCGTGGCCGACACCGGCATCGGCATCGCGCCCGCCGACATCGCGCGGGTGATGGAGCCGTTCGGCCAGGTCGACAATCCCATCAACCGCAAATATCGCGGCACCGGCCTCGGCCTGCCGCTGACCAAGGGCCTGGTCGAGCTGCATGGCGGCAGCTTCCAGCTCGAAAGCACGCCGGGCGTCGGCACCACCGTCACCATCCGCTTGCCCGCCCGCCGCCTCAAGCGCTAGCGTCGCCTGAATCAGTCCGGCTACCGAGTGCACCCATCTCCGGGCTGCATCAATATATCCTGCGTCCTTCGACAAGCTCAGGATGAGGGCCGTTTTTCGTGGCATGAACAATGCCCCTCATCCTGAGCTTGTCGAAGGACGCACAATGCTAATCCCATTCACCCGTGGCCCCGACGCCCCTGAGGTTGACCCATGCAACGGCTCGAAATCTATCAGTCGCTATGGGCGCTGGAGCTGCGCCGGCCCGACGGTTTCGAATGGCCGCTCGAGAAGAAGTTCGAGATGTGCCGGGCGGCCGGCTATGAAGGCCTCGCCATCGACCTCGTGGACACCGACATCGCCGCCACCAAGGCTATGCGGCCGCTCTACGAGAAGTACGGGCTCGGCTGCATCATCACGTCATTCCCGAGATCCATCGAAGAGCTGCGCCCGGTCCTGGTGGCCGCGCGCGAACTCGGCGCCAAGTTCGTCAATGTCATCGGCCTGGTGATGCCGCTGCGCATCGAGGAGGCGGCGCCGGTCATCCGCGCCTGGATGACGCTGGCCGACGAGATCGGCGTGCCCATCTTCTTCGAGACCCATCGCAACTGCATCACCAACGACCTCTACTTCACGCTGCTGCTGATGGAAGCCGTGCCGGAGATGCGGCTCTGTGCCGACCTCTCACACTACCTGGTCGATCGCGAGTTCCGCTACCCCCTGAGCGCCCACGACCAGGGCCTGATCCGCCGCATCCTCGAACGCTCGGATGCCTTCCAGGGCCGCGTCGCCTCGCGCGAGCAGATCCAGGTGCAGATCACCTTCCCGCAGCACCGCAAATGGCTCGATCTCTTCCTGGGCTGGTGGGAGGAGGGCTTCCGCCTCTGGCGCGGCCGTGCTCCCGCGGATGCCGTGCTCAACTTCCAGTGCGAGCTGGGCCCGCCCCACGACTACGCCATCACCGGCCCCGACGACTACGAAATGTCCGACCGCTGGAGCGAGGCGCTGATCATTCGCGAGCGCGTGCGGGAGATCTGGGAGCGACTTGAGAAGGAGAAAGCGGTCCTGGCACCGAGTCACACGCCCTCACCCTAACCCTCTCCCGCTTCGCGGGAGAGGGGACACGAACTGCGCGCTTCCTCGACCTAGCTCTCCCGGCTGCCGCGCAGAAGTGGACGGTAGAATGGATTCAGCATGCTTGGCCTGCTGAAGCCGATCCTCGTTCCCATCCATCGCGACGGCTGGCTGTTTGTCGCGGGCTTCGCGGTCGTCGCGCTCATCCTGGCGCTGCTGTGGGTGCCGCTCGGCTGGGTTGGCGCAATCTTAACGGCTTGGTGCGCTTACTTCTTCCGCGACCCCGCGCGGATCACGCCGACCCGCGCCGGTCTGGTCGTCAGCCCGGCGGACGGCATCGTGCAGATGATCGAGGCTGCGGTGCCGCCTCCGGAGCTGGGGCTGGGGCCGCGACCGCTCACCCGCATCAGCGTGTTCATGAATGTGTTCAACGTGCATGTGAATCGGACTCCGGTCGACGGCGCGGTCGCCAACCTTGCCTACCGGCCCGGCAAGTTCTTTAATGCCTCGCTCGACAAGGCCAGCGAGTTCAACGAGCGTCAGGCGATCGCTCTGCGCCTCGCCGATGGGCGTGATGTCGTGGTGGTGCAGATCGCCGGCCTGGTGGCACGCCGCATCCGCTGCGACTTGCGACAAAACCAGGCGGTGCGGACCGGCGAGCGTTTCGGCCTGATCCGGTTCGGCAGCCGGGTCGATGTCTACCTGCCCGACGGCGTGGCGCCGCTGGTCGTTCTCGGGCAGACCACGATTGCCGGCGAAACCGTGATCGCCGATCTGGCGGCCACGGAGGCCGCACGGCACGGAGAGGAACGATGAGATTCGATCGAGGCCGCCCGCATCGTCTGCGCGATCAGTCGCTCAACCGGCTGATCCCGAACATGCTCACGATCGGCGCCCTGTGCGCCGGCCTGACGGCTGTGCATTTCGGCCTGCAGGGGTTTTGGGAAAAGGCGATCGTCGCCATCGTCGTCGCAGGCATCCTCGACACCCTCGACGGCCGCATTGCTCGTCTGCTGAACGGCTCCAGCAAGTTCGGCGCCGAGCTCGATTCGCTCTCCGATTTCGTCAGCTTCGGCGTGGCGCCGGCCTTGCTGCTCTACCAATGGTCGCTCAAGGACCTGCGTGGCATCGGCTGGGCGCTGGCCATGGTGTTCGCCGTCTGCTGCGCCTTGCGCCTGGCGCGTTTCAATACGCGCATCGACAACACCGACTTGCCGGCCTGGACGGGTAAATTCTTCACGGGCGTGCCGGCGCCGGCCGGCGCCGGCCTCGCGATCACACCGATGATCGCGACCATCCAGTTCGGTCCCGGTTATGTCGATCAGCCGGCGGTCGTCGGTGCCGTCATGCTGGCCGTGTCTCTGATGATGGTAAGCCAGGTTCCGACCTACTCGTTCAAGCGCATCCGCGTGCCGCACCACAATGTGCTGCCGGCCCTGCTGGTGGTCGGCCTGCTCGCCGCCTGCCTCGTCAGCATTCCCTGGATCACGCTGCTGGCGGTTGGCGCCGCTTACATCGCCTCGATCCCCTGGAGCATCAGCGCCTACGGCAAGTTGAGCCGCCAGCGGCCAACCGTCGTCCCCGACGACATCGATACCTCCCGCAACACGCCGGCCCTCTAGTACCTCTGCACAGTGATTTTGACTGGTTGAATTGAGCGTGTCTCGAGCCATCCGCCGTAGGGGCGAGCGGCGCTCGCCCGCGTTCGTACCGGACTCCGGCGACGGCGCTTGTGGCAACAAGGGCGAGCGCCGCTCG
>JBGPEQ010000241.1:0-6457 GCA_041482855.1 Dongiaceae bacterium
CCATGCTCGATGCGTTGACGCGCGCGCTCGGCCTCGTCGGGCTCAACAGCCTCGATCTCATCGTCGATGGCGACGACTTCGCCATCCTGGAAGTGAATCCGCGGCCGGGCGCCAATCTCGACATCTTCGACGGCGCCGATACCGCCGGCCTGTTCGGCCTGCATGTCGCGGCCTGCGAAGGCCGTCTGCCCCGGCACTGGACGCCGCCGCCGCAGGCCACGGCCATGTCGGTGCTCTACGCCGAGCGGCCGCTGCGGGTGCCGAGGCAGCCGTCCTGGCCCGCCTGGGTCGCCGATCGACCGGCGCCAGGCGCCCGGATCGAGACCGGCGCGCCGATCTGTACCGTGTTGGCGGCCGCGTCCTCGCCCGGGGCGGCGCGCGCGGCCATCGCGGCGCGGACGGCTCAGGTATATTCGAAATTGCATGATGCCGAGGACTCGGCGATGTTCGCGGCCGCGAAGGAGACGTCGCACCATGCCCCCTGAGGCCGCGCGCCCCAGCCTCTATCGCCTGACGCAGCCGCTGCTCCGGCGTCTCGTCGACGACGCGGCGGCGCTGCGCCTCGGCGTCGAGACCACGGCCGAGGGCTGCACGCTCGTCGACGCCGGCATCGATCACGCCGGTGGCATCGCGGCCGGCCTGCGCATCGCCGAGATCTGCCTGGGCGGGCTGGGCAACGTTCAGCTCGCCGGCAACGGCCCGTTCCGCCGCTGGCCGTGGTCGCTCAGCGTGCATGCGGCCCATCCCGTGCTGGCCTGCCTCGGCAGCCAGCTGGCCGGCTGGCAATTGACCGTCGGGAGCGGGAAGGACACCTACAATGCCCTCGGTTCCGGACCGGGTCGCGCGGTCGCGCGCAAGGAAGCGTTGTTCGACGAACTCGACTACCACGACGCCGCCGACGGCGCCTGCCTCGTGCTCGAAGTCGAGAAGCGGCCGCCGCTGGCACTGATCGAAAAAGTAACGAAGGACTGCGGCCTCTCGCCGCGTCAGCTCACTCTGATCCTCACGCCGACCAAGAGCCTCGCCGGCACCGTGCAGATCGTCGCCCGCGTGCTCGAGGTGGCGCTGCACAAGCTGCACGAGCTGCGCTTTCCGCTCGATCGCGTGGTCGACGGCATGGGCACGGCCCCCCTGCCGCCGCCGGCAGCGTCGTTCGTGGCCGCCATGGGGCGCACCAACGACGCCATCATCTATGGCGGCTCGGTGCAGCTCTTCGTCACCGGTCCGGATGGCGACGCCGAGAAACTGGCGAAGGATCTTCCGAGCGCCGGTTCGCGCGATTACGGCCGGCCGTTCGCGGAGATCTTCAACTCCTACAACGGGGATTTTTATGCGATGGACAAGTTGCTGTTCAGCCCCGCCCGCGTCACCGTTACGGCGCTGGCCAGCGGCCGCACCTTCCACGGCGGCGCGCTCGACGAGGTGTTGATCGATAAATCCTTCGGTCATGCCCCGGCCTAGGATCGCCATCTTCGTCGACGACGCCGACTGGCATACACGCCGTCTGAAGCGGGCGTTCACCGCGCAGGGCGTCGAGGCGGTGTCGCTGTCGCTCCAGGATACCGGCTTCGAGATCGGTCGCGCCGGTCATGGGCTGCGCCTGCCCGGTTTCACCGACGCCTTGCCCGATGGGGTGTTCGTGCGCACGATTTCCGCTGGCAGCTTCGAGCAGGTGACCATGCGGCTGGGCGTGCTGCATGCCCTGCGCGAACTGGGCGTGCCCGTGCATAACGACGCCCGCGCCATCGAGCGCTGCGTCGACAAATCGATGACCAGCTTCCTGCTGCACAAGCAGGGGATACCGACGCCGGCGACCTGGAGCGTCGAGTCGATGGCGGAGGCGCGGCGCGTGGTGCGCGCGGAGGCGCGGCCTGGGCGGCCGCTGGTGCTGAAGCCGCTGTTCGGCTCCCAGGGCCGCGGCCTGCGTCTGATCGAAGGCTTGGCGGCGCTGCCGCCGACGGACGAGGTCGCCGGCGTCTACTATCTCCAGCAATTCATTCGCGCGCGCGCGCCGGGATGGCGCGATTGGCGTGTGTTCGTCGTCGGCGGCCGTGCGATCGCCGCCATGATCCGCCACGGCACGCATTGGCGCACGAACGCCAGCCAGGGGGCGCGCTGCGAAGGCGCGCCGGCCGTGGGCGAACTGGCGACACTGGCTACGGCGGCGGCAGTGGCCGTCGGCGCCGACTATGCCGGCGTCGATATCGTGCGGGATGCGGACGATCGCTATCTCGTGCTGGAGGTCAACAGCATGCCGGCCTGGGCCGCCTTGCAGAGCGTCGCCGCAGTCGACATCGCGGGAGAGCTGGCCGCCAAACTGGTGGCGGAGCTGCGGCCGCCGGCGACGGTCTCCCGCCTTCGCCGCGCGGCCAACAGACGCTGATGCTCACGGGCGACGCTGTCGCTGCCGCCTACCGTGACGCCTGCCTCGCCGAGCTGGTCGCCCTGAAGCCCGGCAACGTTCACGTCTTCGCCGGTGGTCACGACATGACGACGGCCGATTTCGAGGCCAGCGCGCAGGCGAGCGCACCGGCGATGGGCGCGCCCGCGTTGTCGGTCGGCGAGCGTATCTTCGAGGCGGTCCGGCGCACGCGCGAGGCGGTCGGCTGCAACACCAATCTCGGCATTGTTCTGCTTTGTGCCCCGCTCGCGCAGGCGGCGCTGTCGTCAGGCAAAGGAAGTCTGCGCGACCGGCTGCGGCGGGTTCTGGAGCGGCTTGATGTGGCGGATGCGGAGCAGGCCTTCGCCGCCATTCGAATGACCGAACCCGGCGGTTTGGGTGCCGCACCGCAGCACGACGTCCGCGCACCGCCGACGGTGTCGCTTGCTGTCGCCATGGCCGCCGCGGCCGACCGCGATCGCATCGCGGCTCAGTATGCTGGCGGTTTCGCCGACATCTTCGACCTTGGTCTGCCGTGTCTGCGGGCCGGCCTGACGCGCTGGCGCAGCGAGCGGTGGGCGACAACGGCGACCTATCTCGGGTTTCTCGCCCGTCTGCCGGACAGCCATGTTGCGCGGAAGTATGGCATCGAGCGGGCGGAGTCCATCTGTGCGAAGGCGCGGCCGTACCTAGAGCGACTGGACGAGGCCGAAGATACCGAACAGCTCGTGCCTGCGCTGTTGGCGTTCGATCAAGAGCTGAAAGCGGCCGGCCTCAATCCCGGTACGAGCGCTGACCTTGCGGTCGGCTGCCTATTTGCCGATCGGATCGAGACTGCTGAAAAGGCAGTCGGATGAACGCTGCGTTCCCCTCGCTTGTCACACCCGTGCAGGAGCGTGTGAAAAAATCCAAAAGGCGAGATCAGAGAGATCTGCACCGATGTCGTGCGTCCTTCGAGACGCGCCCTTTGGGCGCTCCTCAGGATGAGGTAGATTTTTGATGGCATTAAGGAAATTCCTCATCCTGAGGAGGCCGCGAAGCGGCCGTCTCGAAGGACGCGCGATGTTGATCCAGCGCCTCTAGGGATTTCCTCACAGCCTCTTTCGCGGGGGTGACAACTGAGTTAGTGGTCTGCACAGCGTCGAACTCGCCTTCATGTCATTGCCCTGGGTGGATTCCCTGCGCCAGGTGACGCAAGGTAGCGGGGACAGACCACTGGGGGAGCGCCTCGCCATGCCCGCCGATCCGATCTACCTGACCTACGACCGCGCCGCGCTCGATCTGCAGTACAATAACCAGCGGCGCGTGCCCGACTTCGACGACCATGTCGCGCGCTGGCAGAAGGAGAGTGCGCGCGTGCGCGCCGCGCTGCCGGGCGAGCGCGATGTCGCCTTCGGGCCATCGGCCGAGGAGGTGCTGGACATCTACACGCCGGCGCAGGCGGGGCGGCCGGCGCCGGTGCAGGTCTACTATCACGGCGGCTATTGGCGCTCCTTCAAGGCCGCCGATTTCGCGTTCGTGGCCGAACGCATGGCGGAGGCCGGCGCGCTCGTCGTCATCGTCAACTATGCGCTGGTGCCGGCGGTGCGCATCGGCGAACTGGTGCGGCAGTGCCGCGCCGCGCTTGTCTGGGTGCACGCCAACATCGCGCGCTTTGGCGGCGATCCCAACCGAATCTTCGTCTCCGGCCACTCGGCCGGCGGGCACCTGACGGCGGCCATGGCAGCGATGGCGCCGCCGGCGGGCGAGCCGGATACGCGCTCGCTCGTTCAGGGCGGCGTCGCCCTCAGCGGACTCTACGATCTCGAGCCGATCCGGCTCTGCTATCTCCAGGAGACACTCCAGCTGACGCCGGCGGAGGTGGCGGCCAACAGCCCGGCGCGCCAGCTGCCGAATGCGGCCAAGCCGCTGATCCTCGCCTATGGTGCCGACGAGTCGCAGGAGTTCGCGCGCCACGCGACCGAGTACGGCCGCGCGCTCGCCGCCCGCGGCATCGCCTGCACGGTCCGTCCGCTTGCCGGACACAATCACATGAGCATCTGCACCGCGCTCGCCGATCGGAAGAGCGAGCCGACGCGGATGGTCCTGGGGCAGATGGGATTGAGCTGACTCTCGGCGGAGACCGTTTGCGGCGTTTGTGACGGCTGTCACAGATGCGGGCCGCCGATCGGATTAACAATGGGCGCCTTGGATCCATCGATCGGCTGGAGCCACTACGACAACATGTCCGGAACGTGGGTGGGCGGCGACAACAACGGTTGCTACTACGCCAGCGATTGGTCGAATTGCTGACGCCGGCAAGACGGCAACCGGACGGCGCCAAATAATAGAAGAGTCGAACTTCCAACTCCCGGGGCGCATACGGACGCGTATGCGCCCTTTTCATTTGCGGCGTCCGCACCTGCCAGCGCGCACCTCCCAAAAGAAAAGCCCCCTTCCCGTTTCCGGGAAGGGGGCAGTCAGGGAGGATCGGGTCTTGCGAGGCGACAGCGTTAGTTGAAGATCGAGAGGTTCGGGAAGAGGCCGACGCCGTGGTGGGTGCCAACACCAACGCCCAAGCCAAAGTTCACGTCGGGGCCATTGTCTTTCCGGGCGGCTTCTTTCTCAGCGACCTTCTTCCTCAGCGCCTCGTTCTCCTGCCTCTGGCGCTCGGCTTCGGTCTGGGCGGCGGCGAGCTTGGCGGCATCGTCTTGCTTCTGCCTCGCGGCCGCAGCGTTCAAGGCCTGCTCGTCCTGCTGCTGCATCTGCCTGGCGGCGGCAGCCTGCTGCTGCGCCTCCGCGGCCTTCCGCTTCTGATCGGCGTCCCACGCGGCCAGTTTCGGAGCGGCCACATCGAGCAGCTCGGCATGCTGCTTGGCAGTCAGATAGCCGGTGGCGGTCTCGGCGCGATCGGTCTGCCAAGCGGAGACGGCCGTGCGGCTCCTGGCGCCGAGCACGCCGTCGGTGCCGCCGGTGCTGTAGCCCAGGAGCGTCAGCGCCAGCTGCACGCGGCTGCGGCCCTGCCTGGTCATGCCGATGCTGCGCTCGACCTCTTCGGCGGCCGGCACGGTGGTCTCGGGCGAAGTCAGGCTGGCGACCGCCTCGCCGGAGCGAGAGGTCTCGGCGGGCTTCACCTTCAACTCCTCGATGCGCGCGCGGGCCAACGGGGCGAAGGCGCCGCTCGGGTACTGGTCGAGATAGGCCTGGAACTGGGCCGGGCTGTTGCTGTTCTGGATCGACTGCCAGAACACTACCTCCTTATCGACCGCCGGCGTCGACACGGCGTTGCCGGACGAAGCGGGCGAGCCCGTCTCCGCGGTGGCCACGGCGACTGCGGGCGTGAAATAGAACGGGGTGGTCAGGGACGAAGTGTCCCACGGACGCTGCTTCTGCTCGGTGGCCGTCAGCACGTCGTTGCGGACCTCGATCATCATGTCGGAGATGCTCAGGCCCGGCGCCTCCATGTGGGATAGCAGGGCGGCCGTGAACGGGCTGTGAGCGCCGTTGCCGTCGAGAGCGACCTGATGGGGATCGGTGGCGTAGGCGATGAAGCTGCCGGCCGATGCATCGACGATGGCGAGGCCGCGGCCGATGGAGGTGGAACGGGTCGACCCCATCGAGCGCGCCAAGGACTGGGCGAACGGGTTGTCGCGGCAGGCATCGAGGAACACGAGGTTCACGCGCGGCTCGCGCGCCATCACCTCGAGCACGAGATCGAGATCGGTGGCTTCGAAATGCAGGTCGGTTTCGTCGGCGAGCTGGGCGTCGACCGGGACCAGATAGTTGCGGTCGCCGACCTGGATGCCGTGGCCGGCATAGAACAGCAAGGCGACGTCGGCGCCGGGCAGGGTCTTCGAAAACTCGCGGATGACCATCTCGGTTTCCGTGCGGTCGAGGTCGATGCCCTTGGTGACCTCGAAGCCGAGCTTCTGCAGCGTCGCCGCCATGGCTTCGGCGTCATTGGTGGGATTGGGCAGGTGGGGCGCGTACTGATAGGCCGAATTGCCGATCACCAGGGCGACCCGGCGCTGCGCACCCGTGGTGGCGCCAGCCGCCGACGCGAACATGAGCGCCGCCGCCAGCAACGGCAACAGGAAC
>JBGPEQ010000242.1:0-6444 GCA_041482855.1 Dongiaceae bacterium
AGCGTGTCTCGAGCCATCCGCCGTAGGGGCGAGCGGCGCTCGCCCGCGTTCGTACCGGACTCCGGCGACGGCGCTTGTGGCAACAAGGGCGAGCGCCGCTCGCCCCTACAAACGATCTGCCAATAACGGCGGATTGAACCGAGTGTGTGGCGGGACCGAGACGCTGTTGCGGGATGATCGCCAGGCGGAAATTCAAAGAGTCATAACCACTGTGCAGAGGTACTAGCAGCGCGCCGGCGCTCCGATCTTGGTGTTGTGCCTGGTCACGAATGGAAACCGAGGGACGCGCTGATCGCCGATATGCGTGACCGGCGTCACAGTCCGTTCAGTTTCGACCCTTGCGTGTGACGGCAGTCACACTCGAACCGCCGACGACAGGCCAGCTTCTCAACCATCGCTCCGATCGGACCGACCTCAAGAGTCGGCCGCGGACATGGGGGAAGACATCATGTCGGCGGACCTGTTGCCGATTCTACTGCAAGGCATGGCACTGGGCGTCAGCCTGTGCCTCACGCTGGGTCCGCAGAGTCTCTTCGTCCTCAGGCAAGGCATGCGCGGCGAGCGGGCGCTCCAGGTGGCGACCATCTGCTCGGTCTTCGATGTCGCCATGGTCCTCGCCGGCGCGACCGGGTTTGGCGCGCTGCTCGCCGCCTTTCCGTCCTTCACGAGCCTCGCCGGCTGGAGCAGCGCCGCACTCGTCGTGGTCTATGGCACGATGCAGTTGACGGATGTGCTGCTGCGCGGACGGAAGCCGAGAGCGGCGCCGCCGCTCGCCGTCCGTGCCGCCTCCTGCGCGATCGCGCCGGCAGTGGCTTTCAGTCTTCTCAATCCGCAGGTCTATCTCGAGATGGTCGGCGTGGTCGGCAGCGTGGCGATCCGCTTTGCCGAGGCCGAGCGCGCGGCGTTCGCGCTCGGGGTCATGCTGGTGTCGCCGCTGTGGTTCTTCGGTCTGGCGTTCGCAGGCCGCAGATTGGCGCCATTGACGCGATGCAAGCGCACTGCCTTCGCCCTCGAGCTGGTGACGGCATCGCTCATGCTCGGACTCGGCACGGCCATGGCCCTGGCCGAGTCCGGCTTGCCCTAAGGAAACGAGGTCGGAAGATGAAACTCGGTATTCTCTCCATCGCTTGCGCGATCGCGCTCGCCGGTTGGCCGCAAGCGGGCGGCACGGAGGACATTCCGGGAGCGCGGACGGAAGCGGCGTCCGCTCGGCAGGCGCAGTTGACCGACGGGCGCCTCGGCGTCTGGCAGAGCTTCGACGAGGCCGTCGACTGGTTCCGCGCCCGGGCCGCCGCCGGCGACGCGGGCGCCCAATACGAACTCGCCCACCTGCAATTCGTCGGCCAGCTGCCGCAGCGCGATGCCGGCGAGACGTGGCGGCTGCTGACGGCCGCTGCCGAGGCCGGGCACGACCAAGCCGAACTCCTGCTCGCGCGCGCGCAGGAATTCGGCCTCGACGGCAGGCCGCCGGACTTGGTCCAGGCCCTCAAATGGTATGCGCGCGCGGCCGAGACGGCACCCACGCCCGACCTGCGCACGGCCGCGGCCGAGGCTTGCGCACGGCTGCGCCCGCGCATGAGCGCCGCACTGATCGCGGAGGCCGAGACGCTGGCGGCGCTCCCTTGGTCCGAGGTTCGATAGCCGCTTGTACTGAGAATCACGGAGCGCTACGGCACGTGATCGTCCGTTTGCGTTCTCTTGCCGAGAAAACGCGATCTCAACGATCAAACCATCCCGCGCGGATTTCACGCTCAACGTCGCAGCGCGATACTCCCATGTCTTTGAGCATATCATCGCCGAGGCTCTGAAGCTGTCGGCGTTCCCGGTCCCGCTCCAGCCACTTCGAAATGAAGATAGCGAGGTGCCGAATCGACCCTCCAACGAGCCGGCCTATGTCGATCGCCGCTCTCCGAATTGGACGCCCGATTGCCCCGATCGCGACCGTCACCAGAGCGGTGCCGCCCGGCTTTGCCGCAGCCCCATTCTTCGGATCAGGCAATGGGCCGTCCGCTGACGGGAGGCACCGCCGCACGAGCGTCAGCAACTCTTGGCGCCTGAAAGGCTTGGCGAGCGTCTCCATGCCGCCGAGTTGGCCAGCCATGCGCAGGAAGTCGATATCGGGCCCGGGGCTAGCGGCGCAAGCGGGGCGGCCAGTGAACGCGATGAGCGGCAAGGCGGCGCAGAGGCTCCGAATCTCTCTTATCGTCTCCAGGCCCTCCATATTGGGCATGAAGATGTCACAGGCGACGAGATCGAAATGACCCGACCGGAACCGCTTCAGTCCCTCGTGACCGTCGCGTGCCGACGCGACTTCGTGACCTTCCGACTTCAGTATCCGTTCCAAGGTGCTGCGCAGCAGCCGGTCATCATCGATGACGAGTATGCGACTCATTCGATCTCCTCATTCGGGTTTCAACGTAGGCAACTTGTCGCAAGCGTGATCTGCGGCAGGATCTTGTCAGACGTCATTCGAACTGCATCGTGAGCGCATTTCCCCGGCATCCATCGCCGGTGTCCGGTCCTGACGACGGCCATGCGGGCTCAAGGAATGCGTGGGGAGCTTGACACTATCGACCGCAGAGATCAGAGGGTCGGAGTAGCCATTGATGTCGGGGCGTGCTGCGCCAGGTGCTGCCGATGCCCATTGGATCAGCGGCTCGACAACCACCGGCGGCCATGCCGTCCGCTGAATCTCTCCCAGCCAGTTGCCGAACAGGAGATAGGCCGGAGGCCGCCAGACGTTCAACGCGGAGCGCGCGGGATCATCGTTGGGAAAGTAGTTGGAGGGGACGCTGACCGGCTTGCCCGCCAGTCGGTCGCGAAGGAATTCTTCCCGCAAAGTCCCGGCGTCATACTCCAGATGATTGAACATGTAGACCGCGCGATTGTCGCGATCTTCGATGAGGCACAGCCCCGCATCCGGAGAGTCCGCAAGCACGGTCAGTCCTGCCTGGGCCGGCAGATCGCCGGCGCGGACCTCCGTGTACCGCGACACCGGCGCCGGAAACTCCGCGCCGAAGCCTCTGAGGAGGGGCGAATCCGCGCTCGCTACGCGCTGGGGGAACACGCCGGATATCTTGGTCGGGAGCTGATGTTTCGGTACAGCGTGGAAATGATGGAGCGCCGCCTGAGCGGCCCAGCAGATGTACAGGCTGCTCGTGATGCGCGATTTTGCCCAGTCGAGGATGGCGAGGAGGTCTGACCAGTAGGTCACGTCCTCGAACGGCAAGGTCTCGATCGGGGCGCCCGTCACGACAAGACCGTCGAAGCGTTCGTCGCGGATCTGGCTCCACGGCCGATAGAACGAGGCGATGTGGCTCGCCGGTGTCGTCTTCGATCGATAGGAATCCGGCAGGCACAATGTCAGGGCGACGGGAATCGGGGTCGCGCCGAGAAGCCGGCAGATCTGCGTCTCCGTCACGATCTTGTTCGGCATCAGATTGACGAAGCAGATGCGCAGCGGGCGTCCGCCCCGACGGTGCAATTCATCACCGGTGAGGACCTCGACGCCTTCGGCCGTCAAAGTCGGCCGGGCTGGCAGACCTATGGGAAGTGCGATGGACAAAGCCTACCTCCAGGAAGTGCCACGTTCGAAGAGATGGGACAGGGTGCGATCGCCTCGCCGCACCCTGTCCCGCTGTACGGTCAAGCGGCCAAGGGAATCTTGCCTGACGCCCCCAGCGCCTGATCGAGGTCGGCGAGGATGTCGTCGATGTGCTCGATGCCGACGGAAAGGCGCACATAGTTCTCGGACACGCCGGTGGCCAGTTGCTCCGCGGCCGTCAGCTGCGAGTGCGTGGTCGTCGCCGGATGAATGGCGAGGCTGCGGGCGTCGCCGATGTTGGCGACGTGGTAGAACAGCTTCAGGGAGTCAATGAAGTTGCGGCCGGCCTCCTTGCCGCCCTTCAGCTCGAACCCGACGAGGCCGCCGAGCCCGCCCTTCAGGTAGGTCTTGGCGCGGCGGGCGAACTCGCCGGTCTGCTGGCTCGGATGGATGACCCGGGTCACCGCCGGATGCCTGACGAGGTAGTCGACGACGGCCTGGGTGTTGCGGCAATGCTCGCGCATGCGCAGGGGCAGCGTCTCCAGTCCCTGGATGAACTGGAAGGCGTTGAACGGGCTCATGGCGTAGCCGAGGTCGCGCTGGATGGTGACGCGCGCCTTGATGATGTAGGCGATGGGGCCGAGCGGCTTCACCGCCTGGGTCCACACCGCGCCGTGATAGCTGGGATCGGGCTGGTTCAGCAGCGGGAAGCGGTCGGCGTGCTTCTCCCAGTCGAAGTTGCCGCCGTCCACCACTAGGCCGCCGATCGAGGTGCCGTGGCCGCCGATATATTTTGTCGTCGAGTAGACGATGATGGCGGCGCCATGCTCGAACGGCTTGCAGAGGACCGGGCAGGCGGTGTTGTCCATGATCAGGGGCACGCCGAGCGAGCGGCCGACATCGGCGACCTCCTTGATCGGGAAGACCTGCAGCTTCGGGTTGGGCAAGGTCTCCGCGTAGTAGGCGCGCGTCTTCTTGTCCGTCGCCTTGCGGAAGCTCTCGGGGTCGGCCGGATCGACGAAGCGCGTCTCGATGCCCTGGGTCTTCAACGTGTTGTTGAAGAGGTTCCAGGTGCCGCCATAGAGGTCGGTGGAGCTGACGATGTTGTCGCCGGCCTGGGCGATGTTCTGGATCGCCATGGCCGACGCCGATTGGCCGGAGGCGACGCCGAGCGCGGCGACGCCGCCCTCGAGGGCGGCAACGCGCTCCTCGAGCACGGCGTTCGTCGGGTTCATGATGCGCGTGTAGATGTTGCCGAATTCCTTCAGCGCGAACAGGTTGGCGGCGTGCTGCGTGTGCTCGAACTGGTAGGAGGTCGTCTGATAGATCGGCACCGCCACGGCGCCGGTGGTCTTGTCGCTGCGGTAGGTGCCGCCATGCAGGACCAGGGTTTCGGGATGCTTGCTGTTGGTGGTCATCGAATTTCTCCGGGGTGTGTGTGTCTCGAGAGTCGGGATCAAGCCGCGGTCTTGGCCTGTCCGCGCAGCAACGCGTACTCGGTCTTCACGGGAGTAACGTTACGCAAGATATCGAGCACGGGGCAATGGCGATCCACGGTCGCCTTGAGCCGCTCGATGTCGTCGGCGCTCGCAGGACTGTCGATGGTCACGGTCGCGTGGATGTCCTTTAAGCCCGGGCGGACTCCGTCGTCGACCGCGAAGAATCCGCGCAGATCGAGTCGGCCCGCGAGCTTGACCGACACGCCGTTGACGGGAATGCCGAGCGTATCGGCGTAGAGGCGATAGGTGATCTCCTGGCAGGCGCCGAGGGCGGCGAGCACGAGTTCGACGGGATTGGGCCCCCGGTCCGTGCCGCCGAGAGTCGCAGGCTCATCGATCTTGACGTTGAAGTCTCGGATCGCGGCCTCGCTCAACAGGCCCGCAATCTGGCGCGTGCTGGCCTCGAACGTGGCAGTTGCCGCGCTCGGATTGTCGCGCAGGTTCGTTTGTATGGCGATGAAGTCGTCCTTGAAGTTCTTGGCCATCTGTCGGCCCTCCTCGCAAGCGGTGGTGGGGCCCACAGATCCGTGGCGCTTTAGCGTTTGGTGACGCGGCGCAAGCTGCCCCATCAAATTACCGCGGGTCCGTTCGGCGCGGGGCCGCAATGGACCGGTCCGATAGCGCAGCTTGCGAACAAAAAAACCGCCGCAGCTTCGGCTGGGCGGTTCGTCCCAACGCTTTAGCTGCACTTGTAACGCGCCCGCAAGCTGTAGCTCAAATCGGCGCGTGCTCATTGAGCGGATCGTGCGCGCCCTTGTCAAGCAGGAATCGATCCGCGATATGACGGAATGGCCATGGACATTCGCTTCGACCGACAAGGCCCGCTCGCCATCGTCACGCTCGACCGGCCGCAGGCGCTCAACGCGCTGACGCTGGAGATGGCGGCCGAGCTGGATGATCGGCTGGTTTCGTGGGCGCAAGATGCGGGCGTGGCCGCGATCGTCATCCGCAGCGCGGGTGGGCGTGCGTTTTGCGCCGGCGGCGATATCCGTGCGCTCTACGAGGCGGGTCGACAGCGGGACCCGTACGTCGGGGAATTCTATCGGACGGAGTATCGCCTCAACCACCGCATCAAGACGTATCGCAAGCCCTACATCGCGCTCGTCGATGGCATCGTCATGGGCGGCGGCGTCGGGCTGTCGGTGCATGGATCGCATCGCGTCGTCAGCGAGCGCTGCCAGTTCGCCATGCCGGAGACGGGGATCGGCTTCTTTCCGGACGTCGGCGGCAGCTGGTTCCTGCCGCGCTGCCCCGGCGGGCTCGGCACCTATCTCGGCTTGACCGGCGCGCGCATCGGCGCCGCCGACATGCTCTATTGCGGACTGGCGACGCACTACGTGGCGAGCGATGATCTTGCGCGCATAGCAGGTGGGCTGGAGCGCATGACTTGGAAGGGCGATC
>JBGPEQ010000243.1:0-6436 GCA_041482855.1 Dongiaceae bacterium
ACGCGCGGCATCGCATGCCCAGTCTTCCGACAGGTACGATATCGGCGCCGACGGTGATGGCGTCGGTAGTATTGAGCGTGGCGATGACGCTCTCGAAGCTGCCGTTGCTGTCGGCATCGAAGCGCACGTCGACGCTGGCGGCGTGGGTATCGACCGACAGATGGGCCGCCCGGCTGGCCGCGGCGATGCCGAGCGAGTCGAAGAGGGCGTCGAGATTGAGAGTGTCCTGGCCGCCGCTGGCGTTGCCGTCGAACCCGTTGATGACATCGGTGCCGTCGAGCACGGAGGTGTAGCGCACGGTGTCATTGCCGGAGGAGACGTCGATCTGGTCGTTGCCGTTTCCGCCGACCAGCGTGTCGTTGCCGGCGCCGCCGATGAGCGTATCGTTGCCGGCGCCGCCATCCAGGATGTTGGCGGCAGCGTTGCCCGTGATGACGTTGTGGAGCGCGTTTCCCGCGCCGTTGATCGCGGATGTCCCGGTCAGCGTCAGGTTCTCGATGTCGCCCTTCACGGTCGTGCCGTTGGCCGTCAGGTTGTATGCGATGGAGCTTTCGACGGTGTCCACGTCTCCCACGGCGCCGGTCGATTCATCGACATTGTCGGTGGTGCTGTTGACGACATAGTGGTCGTGGCCGGTGCCGCCGATGAGCGTGTCCGCACCGGAGCCGCCGATCAGCGTGTCGGCGCCAGCGGCGCCATCGAGCCGGTCGGCGCCGCCCTTGCCGTCCAGCGTGTTGTCGGTGTCGTTGCCAATGATGACGTTGGCGGCGGAATTCCCGTTGCCGGTAGCGGCCCCTGTAAGCAGAACCAGGTTCTCCACATTCGTGGCGAGCGTGTAGCTCGCCGCCGTGCTCTGCACGGTGTCGGTGCCGGCGCTGGTGGCCTCCGTGACCACGTCGCCGGCGAGGTTCACGACATAGATATCGTCGCCGAGGCCGCCGACCAGCGTGTCTGCGCCGTTGCCGCCGTCGAGGTGGTTCGCGCTTTCGTTGCCGGTGATCACGTTGGCGAGGTCGTTGCCCGCACCGGCGATGGCACCGGCGCCAGCCAGGAGCGTCAGATTCTCGACGAAGGGATCGGCCAGCGCGTAGTCGATCGTGCTCTTGACCGTATCGGTGCCGCCGCCGGCGATCTCGATCACGCTGTCGGCGCTGTTGCCGACCAGGTAGGTATCGTTGCCCCTGCCGCCTTCGAGGATGTCGGCGCCGCCCTTGCCGTCCAGCACATTGGCGCCGTCGTTGCCGACCAGGCGATTGGCGACGCCGCTGCCGGTCGCATTGACCGCTCCCGTTCCGGTGAGGGTGACATTCTCGATGCCCGTAAATGCCGCCAGCGACAGATCGACGGCGATCGCCGCCTGCACGGTATCGCCGGTGTCGCTGCCGGTCTCGCCGATCTTGTCTGTGGCGCTGTCGATGACATAGGTGTCGTTGCCGGCGCCGCCCGTCAGGCTGTCGGCGCCGGCGCCGCCGATCAGCGTATCGTTACCGCCGTTGCCGTTCAGCGTATCGGCCGCCGCCGTACCGGTGATCCGATTGGCGGCACTGTTACCGATGAAGTTGACGGCTGTCGTCCCGAGAAATGTGTAGTTCTCAACGAAGGCCGTTTGCGCGGTCAGGGCGACCGTCGAGCGGATCTCGTCGGTCCCGCCGCCCGATCCTTCGGTGATCTGGTCGGCCAGGCTGTCGACGAGATAGGTGTCGTTGCCGGCGCCGCCGGCCATGCTGTCTGCGCCGGCCTTGCCGTCGAGCGTGTTGTCCCCGGAATTGCCGGTCAGGCTGTTGGCGACGGCATTGCCGGTGCCGGCGAGGGCGGCCGTTCCGGTCAACACCAGGTTCTCCAGTTCGGCGCCCATGACGTAGCTGATGGAGCTTTGCACGGTGTCCGCGCCGCCGCTGGCGGCCTCGGTGATTGCGTCGGCTGCATTGTCGACGACGTAGGTGTCGTTGCCGAGACCGCCGATCAGCTTGTCGGCGCCGTCGCCGCCATCGAGCGTGTCATTGCCGTCGCCGCCGTCGAGCGTGTCGTTGCCGGCGAGGCCACTCAACTGGTCGTTGCCGCCGCCGCCGCTCAAGGTTTCAGCAGCGGCAGTTCCTGCGAGCGTGTCGTTGCCGGCCGGGTCGGGCGGCGGCGGTGGGGGCGGGGGCGGAGCCCCGACATTGATGAAGCTGTAGTCGGCGGCGTTGACCGCGCCGGTGATCGTGAAGGCCTCGACCGTGCTGCCGTCGACGATCTGCCAGTGATTGCCGGAGGTGTTCGTCAGCGTGGCGGCCGCGCTGAAGCCGTCGAACTTGATGCTGTCGCCGGCGGCGCTGCCGTTGCCGGTGAAATCGCCGATGACATCGCCGTTGGCCTGGCCGGCCTTTAGGATGAAGGTGTCGTTGCCGGCCCCGCCGGCGAGCGTGTCGGCGCCGGCGCCGCCGTCGATCAGGTTGGCGCCCTTGTTGCCCGCGATGACGTTGGCGAGGACGTTGCCGATGCCCGAAAGGTCATCGGTCCCCAGCAGCGTCAGCCCGACCAGGTTGGCGCCCATGATCAGGCTGGCCGAGCAGGCGACGGCCGTGGTGCCCAGGAGGTCGAGCTTGATGTTGCGGTTCGCCAGCGCGATCGTCATGCCGAGGGCGGCGGCGAGGCCGCCGCCGGAGAAGGTCACATTGTAGGTGCCGGCCGCGAGCTTGGAGTCGTAGCCGCCCGGGGCGTCCGTCGTGACGGTCGTGGTGGCGCCGCCAACCAGCTGCGCGGCGACCTGAACGCCGCCGCGGCCTTCGCCAACGGAATAGAAGTCATTGCCGTCGGTGTCGGTGTAAGCCACGCCGGTGAGGAAGGCGCCGCTGCCGCTCTTGGCAAAATCCTCTGTCACCATGGCGGCGTTGTAGGTCTTGCCGTCGGCCGTCATCTGGCCGGTTTCGATGCCCATGCCGAGTTCCTGGAACGTGTCGTTCAGGATGTTGGCGCGATGACCGTCGCTGCGGAACAGGGCCGCATGCTCGGCATCGATGGTGGCGATGAGGTTGAGGGTGCCGGTGGTACCCTGCCAGGCGATGTTCTCGCCCCAGGCCCAGCCGCCGGTGAAGGCATAGCCGGCGGCGGCCATGCGGCCGCCGGGATCGGAGCCGCCGGCTCCGGTATGCGAGAAGGTGTCGGTGTCCAGCATCCACTGGCTGTGGTTTTCGGCGGCTGCGAGCAGCAGGTCGTTGGCTGCCAGCGGCTGCTTCGAGGTGGCGGAGATCGTGCCGAGATCGACGCCGTAGAGGGCCGCTTCCGCCGCCGGGTCGAGGCGGGCGCGGTTGACCAGTTCGAGCATGTATTGCTCGTAGGCGTTCTGGGCCACGAACAGTTCTCCGTCTCTGTTAGTATTCAGGAAATGAAGGTTATTATTTTGTATACTCTGTTAAGATTCGGTTACTTCTTCACCGAATATTAATAGAGGTGAAATTTTCCCTAATTTTAGGAAATCTCGCGGAACCCCCCGACGCAAAGCGTGCGTCCGAAAAGGTGCGCTCACCTAGTGACAAAGATGTGGCGCCGGCGCGAACTCATGGAGTGGCCGGGAATGGCGGCGAGCGGAACCAAACCGATGACAACCGCGTTCCAGGTTGTCATCTTCTGCGCTGCTGCCCGCCGACAAGCGAAGACGAAGGGAGTTCTCGCCATGCTGTTGCCCCGCCGCCTGTTTGCCGTCGTCGCTCCGCTCGCGCTGCTGGCGTTGAGCCTGCCCGCGCCGCTTTCGGCACAGGAGAACACCACCGACAAATACACCGAGGACGAGATCCTGACGGCGACCAAGGGTTTCTTCGGCGATACCTCGAAGGACCTCGCCACCATCATCGAGAAGGTCTTCAAGGAACAGGGCCAGCCCAACGCCTATATCAGCGGCGAGGAGGCGGCCGGCGCCATCGCCGTCGGCGTGCGCTACGGCAACGGCTGGATGCATCGTAAGAACGCCAAGAACATGCGGGTCTACTGGCAGGGCCCGTCGATCGGCTTCGATCTCGGCGCCAACGCCTCCAAGGTCTTCACGCTCGTCTACAACCTCGGCAGCTCGAGCCAGATCTACCAGCGCTTCCCCGGCATCGAAGGGACCATCTACGTGGTCGGCGGCTTCGGCGTGAACTACCAGCAGCGCGGGAACGTCATCCTGGCGCCGATCCGCACGGGCGTCGGCCTGCGCGCCGGCGCCAACATCGGCTACCTGCACTATTCGCGCGAGCAGGAAACGCTGCCGTTCTGATCTGCGGTTACTTCCCGCTCCCGGCGGAGTCGTGGGTGTCGCGGGTGAGGTAGTAGGCGGCGAGGATCGGGATGAAGGTGACGGCGATCACGAAGACCGCGACCACGTTGGTCACCGGCCGCTGGCGCGGGCGCTGCAGCTCCTGATACATCCAGATCGGCAGGGTCGATTGCTGGCCGGCGGTGAAGGTGGTGACGATCACCTCGTCGAAGGAGAGCGCGAAGGCGAGCATGCCGCCCGCGAGCAGCGCGGTCGCGATGCCCGGTAGAATCACATAGCGGAAGGTCTCGAAGCCGTTGGCGCCGAGGTCCATGGAGGCCTCGATGAGCGCCGGCGAGCTGCGGCGCAGCCGCGCGATCACGTTGTTGTAGACGACGACGATGCAGAAGGTGGCGTGCCCCAGCACGATCGTCCAATAGCTGAAGGGGATGCCGCCGAGCGCGAAGGCCGAGCGCAGCGAGATGCCCGTGACGATGCCCGGGAGCGCGATCGGCAGCAGGATCAGCAGCGTGATGCCTTCCTTGCCGAAGAAGCGGAAGCGGTACATGGCGGCGGAAGCCAGGGTGCCCAGTATCATGGCCAGCGCCATCGCCGCTGCCGCCACCCGCACCGACAGCCACAGCGCCTCCCAGACGTCGCCGCGGCCCCAGGCGACCGCGAACCATTTGAGCGTCAGGCCCGGCGGTGGAAAGGAGAAGGTGCGGTCGTCGGTGGTGAAGGCATAGAGCAGTATGAAGGCCAGCGGCAGGTTGAGGAAGAGCACGCCGCCGAGCGCCGCCGCGCGCAGGCCCCAGCCGGCCGGCCGGCCGCTCTGACCGTCAGAGCGCATCGAAGGCCCCGAAGCGCTTGGCGATGGTGAGGTAGATGCCCATCACCGCCATCGGCACGAGCGTGAAGGCGGCAGCCAGCGGGATGTTGCCGGCCGTGCCCTGCAGTTGGTAGACCGCCATGCCGATGAAGGGGCGCGAGCTGCCGACCAGCTGCGGGATGATGTAGTCGCCGAGCGTGAGCGAGAAGGTGAAGATGGAGCCGGCGGCGACGCCGGGAATCGCCAGCGGCAGGATGACGCGGCGGAAGGTCTCGCCGGGATGGGCGCCGAGATCGGCCGAGGCCTCGATGAAGGAACGCGGCACGCGTTCGAGCGCGGCCTCCACCGGCAGCACCATGTAGGGCAGCCAGATGTACACGAAGGTGATGCAGGTGCCGATATAGGAGACCGAGAGCGACGGGCCGCCGATGACCGGCAGCTCGAGGATCCAGTCGAGCACGCTTCCAAGGCCGACCAGATTGAAGAGCCAGGTGATCACGCCTTCCTTGGCCAGGATCAGCTTCCAGGAATAGACGCGCACCAGGTAGTTCGACCACAGCGGCATCATGACGGCGATGTAGAAGATGGCCTTGCTGTGGGTGCTCGTGTAGCGCGCCATGTAGTAGGCGAGCGGGAAGGCGATGGCGGCGCAGATGAGCGTCACCAGAGCGGCCATCACCACCGTGCGCGTGATGATGTCGATATTGGCCGGCGTGAACAGCTCGCCATAGGTCTGGAGGCCCGGCTCGTGGACGACGAGGCCGGTGAAATCGTCGATATGGAACAGGCTCTGCGCCAGGAGCGCGAACAGCGAGCCCAGATAGATGACGCCGAGCCACAGCAGTGGCGGCACCAGCAGGAGGAGGAGCACGAACCGCGGCCGCAGATAGAGGAAGGTCGAGAAGCGACCGAGCGCCCCCATCCCCGGCGCCGCGTCGGCCGCCATCGCCGCCATCATCGTCCTCCGGCGGCGGGACCGATATGCTGGATGTGGTCGCGCTGCCAGACGAGCCGCACCGGGTTGCCCTGCCGGCGCCAGCCGTCGGCCGCCGGGCTCTCGCGGTTCTGGTCGATGACCGTCAGTTCGCCGCCCCGGGCGAGGTTGACGTTGTAGCGCGTGCTCGAGCCCAGATAGAGCACGCTGTCGATGGTGCCGTCGGCGGCCAGGCACTCGGCGCCGACGCCCGATCCCGCCGGCGCCATGACGATCTTCTCCGGCCGGATCGAAAATGGCTGGGCGATGCCCGTGATCGCGGCCGCGGCCGCGCCGTCCAGCAGATTGGAAACGCCGACGAAGCCGGCGACGAAGGCGGTGGCCGGGTGCTCGTAGACTTCGGTCGGGCTGGCGATCTGTTCGATGCGGCCCTTGTTGAAGACGGCGATGCGGTCGCTCATGC
>JBGPEQ010000244.1:0-6416 GCA_041482855.1 Dongiaceae bacterium
ATGTCGGCAAGCGTGCCGTCGAGGATGATGTCGGCCGCGAGCCCGTTGGCGGACAGCCGCAGGGCTTCCGGCCGCACCACGACCGTCACCGGACCATCCGGGCCGGTCGATTCGATACGCGCCCCCGCCTCGAGCGTCACCCAGCCCTGCGCGCGGCTGGCTGCAAACACGTTGGCCTCGCCGATAAAGGTGGAGACGAAGCGCGTCTTGGGCGCGGCGTAGATCTCCTCGGGCCCGCCCTCCTGCACCAGCACGCCCTGGTCCATGACGGCGATGCGGTTGGCGAGGCCGAGCGCCTCGCCCTGGTCGTGGGTGACGAACACGAAGGTGCCGCCGATCTGCTGATGGATGCGGCGCAGCTCCTCCTGCATGGCCTGGCGCAACTTGAGGTCGAGGGCGGCCAGCGGCTCGTCGAGTAGCAGCACGCGCGGCCGCATGATGAGGGCGCGTGCCAGCGCCACGCGCTGCTGCTGGCCACCCGATAATTGATCGATGGAGCGGCTGACGAACTCTTCGAGCCGCACCAGCGCGATGGCTTCGTCGACGCGCCGGCGGATCTCCTCCTCGGGGCGTCTTGCCGTGCGCAGGCCATAGGCGATGTTTTGCCGCACGGTCATGTGCGGGAACAGGCCATAGCCCTGAAAGACGGTGTTGGTCGGCCGCTTCTCGGGGCCCCAGGCCGTCATATCCTGGCCGTCGATCTCGACCGTCCCGGTGGTGGGCGCGACGAAGCCGCCGATGATGCGCAGCAACGTCGTCTTGCCGCAGCCGGAGGGCCCCAGGATGGCCAGGAAATCGCCGCGCCGGATTTCCAGGTCCAGCGGCTTCACGGCCTCGACCGTGCCATAGCGCTTCGAGATTCCGCCCAAGCGGACGAGCGGAGTTTCACTTCCCGCCGGGGTCAGCGGGGGCCGTGCCGTGTGTTCGTTCATTGTTGCTCCCTGTCGCTTGGGATGATCGGGGAGCCATCGCGCTTTGTCCAGCCGACCGGCTGGCAGGTCGAATTGATTGGACTAAAATAAGAACATTGGACGAGATCGAAGAGAAAATCCGGCACGCCGTCCGCCTTAACCGACTCTTCATCCGGCCAAATTAAGAAAGACGATTGAGTTGCCAGGCCAGCGCCCAGCCGACCTAAGGACGTCCCGCAAGTCCGCATCGGATCCGGCTTGGGCCTCTGCAGAACCAATAGGAATCGGATCGTGGCGCATCGCGGGAAATATTTCGAAAACATGAGCATTCGCAACAAGATCTTGCTCGGGTACGGGACTTTAATCATTCCCTTCGCCGTGCTCATCGCAATGTTCTGGGGCCTGATCAACAAGACCGAGCGGGAAGTGCATCTGGTGCAGGACGACACGCTTCCATTCATGAAGGCGGTCGAAGAGGTCCGCCTCGCCGGGTTGCGCTTGGCGATGGAGTCGAGCAGCTACGGGGCGCTGAGTATTGTGGAGGGCCGGGCGTCGGATGCGCAGGATGCCGGGTCTGTGACGGCCAACTCGCCGCGCGCCGGCGAAGTAGAAGACCGGGCTCGGTCGCTCGCGATGGGCGAAAGGGGCGAAATGCAGGCCGCGCGCGCGGCGTTGGCGGCCGCGAGCCGGGAACTGCAGCCGCTCCTCGCTGAAACAGGCGACCGCGCGGAAAGATATCGCGGCCGGCTGACGGCGGGCGTCGCAGCGCTCGATCGGATCGGCAGCCGGATCGAGGAAATCGTCGCACAGACGCCAACGCGCGACGCCATCCTCGAAGCGATCGAGACGCTGAATACCGCTGAAAATGAGTTCATCGCGACAGCGGCGTCCGCGCTGGCCGCTGGGGATGCGGAGCAAACGGAAGCGAGCAAGGAATTGGCAAGCACGCTTTCCACATCGCGTTCCCTGGTGACGATTCTCAGCCTCTTCGGCATGCTGGCAGCCGTGGCGGGGGGGTTCCTCATCGCCGGACGAATTGCGAACCCGATCATGCGGCTGAGCGAACAGGCGCACCTCGTCGGGCAAGGGCGATTCGAGGCCCTCGACCGCGAGACGACGGGCGGCGAGGTTGGTGTGCTCGCGGGCGCCATTGGCACCATGGTCGACAACCTGCGCGGCATGATCGACAAGATGGGGCGCCAGCAGAAGCTGTCGGTGCTCGGCCAATTGGCCGGAACCGTCGGCCATGACCTGCGCAATCCGCTGGCGGCCCTCGGTACGACGCTGCACACGCTTCGGCAGACGACCCAGAACAAGGGCTTCGGCATCGAGCGGGCGCTCGATCGCATGGGGCGCAGCGTCGAGCGCTGCAACGCCATCGTCGCCGACCTCTTGGATTTCACGCGCACACCCGACCTCAAGCGGGAAGCGACGGGTCTCGACGGTTGGCTCGGCGAGCTGCTCGACGAGCACAAGCTCACCGATGGCATCGCCCTGCGGCGCGAGCTCGCCGTCGGCGTCGAGGTGCTCATCGACCGTGATCGGTTCCGGCGCGTGATGATCAATCTGATCGACAACGCCGCCCAGGCCATGACCGTCCAAGGCTGGACGCCGCCCGATGACCGCGTGCCGACGGTCACGGTGCGGGCCGAAGCCGCCGGACCGCATGTTCGTCTGGCCGTCGCCGACAATGGCCCGGGCATCAACAGCGAATCGCTCCCCAGGATCTTCGAGCCATTGTTCACGACCAAGAGCTCCGGCGTTGGCCTCGGCCTGCCGATCGTGCGCCAGATCATCGAACAGCATGGCGGTACGATCGACGTGGAAAGCCTTGTCGATGTCGGCACGACCCTCACGATCTTCCTGCCACGGCAGCCGGGTGCGCACCAATCGGCACCCGCCATCGCCGCCGCTGAACACGCCGCCGCCTGATCCACCCGCAACTGGACGAGGACTCCCATGCGACCCGCAAATGTAATGATCGTCGACGATGACCGCGATCTCGCCGAAAGCCTTGCCGAGATGCTCGAGCTTCAGGGCCATACGGTCCAGGTTGCTTCGAACGGGCAGGAGGCGGTCGAGCGCCACCGCAAGGGCGAGTTCGACATCACCTTCATGGATGTGCGCATGCCCGTGATGAACGGCGTCGACAGCTTCTTCGCCATCCGCGCCCTCAGGCCCAACGCCAAGGTCGTGCTGATGACCGGCTATGAGGAGTCGATGGTCGCCAAGGCGCTGGCCGCCGGCGCCCTCGGGCTCCTGACCAAGCCGTTCCAGATGGACGATCTGATGGCGAAGCTGGCCGATGCCACGCGGCCCGTCGTGCTGGTCGCCGATGACGATGCCGACTTCGTCGAGAGCCTCGCCGAGCTTCTGGAGGCGCGCGGCTTCCACTCCGCTGTCGCTTCGACCGGCGCCGAGGCCGTGGCGCGCGTGAAGAGCGGCAGCGTCGGCGTGCTGATCCTCGACTTGCGCATGCCCATCATGAATGGCCTCCAGGTCTATGAGGAGCTGCGCAAGCAGGGCAATCCGCCGCCGACCATTATCGTCACCGGCCACGCTGCCGATGCACAGGACAGCCTGATGGCGCTGCGCGCCATGTCCGTCAGCGACTGCGTGGAGAAGCCGGTCGACCCCACGATCCTCATCGAAAAGATCTCGCGCCTGCTCGCCGCGGCGTAGCCGATCGCCGCACGACAGACTGTTCAAAAGGGGCGGACCGCAAGGTCCGCCCCTTCGCTCTTGACGGCCGTCCGTCATTGGAGGTGACTCCCAGTCTGGACGATCGCGGGGGGAACCGATGTCGCGGCCGGAATGCGTCTTCGAGGCGAAGGATTGGTTGGGGGAAGGGCCGTGCTGGCATCCGCGCGAGCAAGCGCTCTATTGGACCGACGTGCCCGCCAAGAAGATCAAACGCTGGCATCCCGGCAGCGGCGCCCATGCGAACTGGGCCCTGCCGGAGATGGTCACGGCCATCGCGGTGCGTCGAAAGAGCGGGCTGATCATCGCCTCGCACACGGGCATCGATTTCTTCGATCCGCCGGCGGGCCGCGCCGCGCGCTTCTGCGCGCCCGAGCTGGACAAGCCGAAGAACCGCTCCAACGACGGCAAATGCGATCGCCGCGGCCGCTTCTGGTACGGCACCATGATGAACAACTTCGCGCCGGACATGAGCGAGGTGCCGATCACCGACCATACCGGTGGTCTCTACCGCATCGATCCCGACGGCTCCGTCCATACCTTCGAGCAGGGCCTTGGCATCTCCAACACGTTCGCCTGGAGCCCCGACGACCGGACGATGTATTTCGCGGACACCCTCGATGCCATCTACGCCTACGACTTCGATGCCGCGTCGGGCCGCGTCAGCAACCGCCGCATCTTCGGCAAGCTCGACACCGCGGAATACGGCCATCCCGACGGATCGACGATCGACGCCGACGGCTTCCTCTGGAACGCCCGCTGGGACGGCGGCTGCCTGGTTCGCTGGTCCCCCGACGGCAAGGTCGACCGGGTCGTGCAGATGCCCTGCCGGCGCGTCACCAGCTGCATCTTCGGCGGCCCGGACCTCGACGTCCTCTACATCACCACCGTGCGCTATGGCCTCAGCGCCGGCGACCTGGCGGAGCAGCCCCTGGCCGGCGGCATCTTCGCCCTCGACGCCGGCGTGAAGGGGATTCCGGACGGCGAGTTCGCCGGTTAGGCGACGCCGATGCCGGGAATCAGTGGCGGCGCGCCCGCTTGGCGCTGCGCTTGGCCGGCGCCCGCCTCTTCGCCTTCGCTTGCGGCCGGGCGGCACTGCGCCCGCCGATATGCGCGTAGGCCACGACCTCGATCTTGGCCCCCGGCACCATCAGCTTGGCGACGATGGTCGCGCGGTTCGGGTAGGGCGCCTTGAAGGCCTTCGCGTAGATCTCGTTCATGCCCGGAAAGTCGGCGGGATCGGGCAGATAGACCAGCACCTGCGTGACGTCGTCCATGCTGCCGCCGGCCGCCTCGACTGTCCGGCGCAGATTGGAGAGCGTCAGTTCGGCCTGGGCGCGGATGTCGCCGGTCTCGATCGAGCCGTCCTCGCGGTTAGGAATCTGGGCCGTGTAGAGGATGCCGTCCGCGGTCGTCGCCCATTCGAGCGGCGAGCTGACGGCCGGCAGGTGCGTCTTCACTGGCTTGCGCATGGCGTCTCCCCCTCTGAAATTCTCATTCGGCGCATGGTGTATGCGCGTTGCATTATTGACACCCCGGCGCGAAAGCTCAAGAGTAGGGGACCAACGAAAGCCCCATGAGGGCCATAACAGAGCGGGAGGAACAAAATGACGTTGAGATTACGACGGGCGGTCTACGCCCTGGCGACGGCCATGATCGCGATCGGACTGGCCGGCGGTTCGGCGCTGGCCCAGGTGAAGACGATCGTGCCGGGCAAGCTGACCATCGGCATGAACGGCGACATGCCGATGACCCAGGTGAAGGACGGCGTGCTCAGCGGCACCGACGGCGAGCTGATGGTCTATGTCGCCAAGAAGCTCGGCCTGGAGCCGGTCGTCGTGCAGATGGACTGGGCGGCGCTGATCGAGGCCACGAAGCAGGGCAAGGTCGACGTCATGCACGGCGCCATGGGCTGGATCGAGCCGCGCACCAAGATCATGAATCTGAGCGATCCGATCTACTACTTCGGCACGCTCCTGGCCCAGAAGTCGTCGAACAACTTCCACAGCTTCGCCGACATGAAGGGCCATTCGGTCGGCACCGTCACCGGCTTCACGCTGGTGCCGGAGCTGAAGGGCGTCGAGGGCATCGGCGAGGTGAAGCTCTACGACACGTCCGATGGCGTGCTGCAGGACCTGGTCGCCGGCCGCCTGGACATGGCCATCCTCGATCCGCCGCTGGTGCAGTGGGGCATCGTGCAGCATCCCGAATGGGACCTGAAGCAGGTGCCGCTCGATCCGATGACCGACAAGTATCCGATCATGTCGACCAAATATAATGTGATCTTCGGCGTCACCAAGGGAGAGAAGGCGCTCGAAGAGGCGATCAGCAAGGTAATCGCCGAGGACATCTGGCCGAACTGCATCAACGTCAAGACCATGGCCAACTACGGCATGGGCGACAAGGCGTGGTTCGTGCCGCCGGCCAACGATCCGCGCATCGGCGTCGACCGGACCAAGGACTACAAGTCGCCGACGGCCGACCACTGCTTCTAACGGCCGCTGTTCACAGCTCGATAGAAGTATGCTGATGCAGGGGCGGGCCCAGGCCCGCCCCTGCAAACGGCGGTCCGCGCAATCGATGGCCCCTCTCCTCCAGATCGTCGATCTGCACAAGCGCTTCCTCGAGCTGGAAGTGCTGACTGGCATTTCCATGGAGGTGGCGCGCGGCGAGAAGGTATCGATCATCGGTCCGAGCGGCTCGGGCAAGACCACGCTGCTCCGCTGCATCAACTATCTGGAGAAGCCGACCGCCGGCCACATCTATATCGACGGCAAGCTGATCGGCGAGAAGCAGACCAATGGC
>JBGPEQ010000245.1:0-6363 GCA_041482855.1 Dongiaceae bacterium
CTCCCCCTCCCCTTGCGGGAGGGGGTTTTGGGGTGGGGTCTGCGCGCAGCAGCGCGCCAAGAGCCCGATCGCGCGATACCGCTTGCGGGTAGGATCGCTGGCGCCTTCCGGCGCCGGACCCCTCCCCCAACCCCCTCCCGCAAGGGGAGGGGGAGTATTCAGGAAGGAGGGGGCATGCAGAACGGCGGTCAGTTCAACGACTCCAGCCCCGCCGCGCTCTGGGCGACCTGCACCAACCGCAGGAACTCGCTGCGGTAGCCGAAGGCGTCGTCGGCGCGGGCGGCGACGGCGATGCGCTGGACGTCCGCCAGGGTCATCGTCCCGACGTTGGCGTCCTTGCGCAGCAGTTGGCCGAAGGCGGCGACAGCGGTGGCGAAGCGGGCATCGGCCGGGGCCGCCTCGAAGGTGGTGCGGGCGCTGGCCTGGATGGGCTGCTGGATCAAGCGGCTCTCGCTGGCGCCCGGCAGCTTGTAGCGGATCTTCAGCCAGGCGAGGGCGTTCGAATCCTGCTGCGGCGCCGCCGGCTTCTGCTGGAAGTGCAGGTTGTCCACCAGCCGCGACTTGCTGTCGGGCGCGGTGATCTCGTAGAGCGCGGTCACCGCGTGGCCGCTGCCGACTTCGCCGGCGTCGACCTTGTCGTTGTTGAAGTCCTCGCGGTTCAGCAGGCGCGTCTCGTAGCCGATCAGGCGGTACTCCGCTACCAGCGCCGGATTGAATTCGATCTGGATCTTCACGTCGTTGGCGATGGTGAAGATGGTCGAGCCCATCTCGTCGACCAGCACCTTGCGCGCCTCCATCAGGCTGTCGATGTAGCTGGCGTTGCCGTTCCCGGCCGTGGCCAGCTTCTGCATGATGAGGTCGTTGAGGTTGCCGGTGCCGAAGCCGAGCACGGAGAGATAGACGCCGGTGTCGCGCTGGCGGGCGACGAAGTCCTCGAGCTCCGAGGGGTCGGTGATGCCGACGTTGAAGTCGCCGTCGGTGGCCAGGATGACGCGGTTGATGGCGTTCTTCTGGAAATTGGCCTCGGCCAGCGCATAGGCCTGGCGGATGCCCTCGGCGCCGGCCGTGCTGCCGCCGGCCGCGAAGCCGTCGATGGCCGACAGGATCTTCAGCCGCTCCGAGCCCTTGGTCGGCTCGAGCACCACGCCGGCGCTGCCGGCATAGGCGACGATGGCGATGCTGTCGGTCGCCTGCATCTGCTCGGTGAGCAGGCGCAGCGATTGCTTCACGAGCGGGAGCTTGTCGGGGTCCTGCATGGAGCCGGAGGTGTCCACCAGGAACACCAGGTTGGCGGGCGGGCGCGTGGTCTTCGGGATGTCGTAGCCCTGCAGGCCGATGCGGACGATCTGGCTGCCGCCGTCCCAGGGCGAATCGAACACGGCGATGTCGGCGCGGAACGGCTCATCCTTGCTCTCCGGCAGCGGATAAGCATAGGGGAAATAGTTGATCAGCTCCTCCGTGCGGACGGCATCCATCGGCGGCAGCGTGCCGTCGGTCAGGAAGCGCCGGACGTTGGCGTAGGACGCTGTATCGACATCGATGGAGAAGGTCGAAACCGGCTCTTCGCTCACGAGCTTGACGGGATTGGTCTTGAAATCGCCGTAGCGCTCGTCGGCGCTGCTCGGCGGCTGCCAATAGGGCGCGGCCTCTTCGTCCGCGACGACCGAGGCCGCCTGGGTTGTCGCCGTACCAAGCCGCTCCACCTTGGCTCGGCCGGTCGCGCTGACCGAATCGGTCTCCGACAGCGGCAGGTCGTTTCGAAATCGTTCCTGCTGCCCCGGCACCGCCGCAGCTCGATTCGACGACTGGAGCTGCGCTACGGACGCCGTGGTCGTGACCGGCGTAGCCGGCGTTGTGTTCAACGCGCTTGTCGATGACAGCTGGCCCGTGTTTGTCGTCACCGGATGCTGCGAAGGAAAGAACCGGGCAGGACCGATTGCGACTACCGACACACTGCCGACGACGATCACGGCCGCGGCGGCCATTAACACTTTGCGAAACATGAAGGCACTCCCCAATCAGTTGGCTTGTGCCCGTGTATGCCGGCGAGGCAGGCCGCCGATGCCGCGTGGAAATGAATTTTGTCGCCTATCACATGCACGGCGACTGCTCCTCCGGAATCGTCGATCCGGCGCCGCCGGACCGTTTCTCACGAAGAGCGCGCAGGCGGGCCTCCACCAAGTCGCGCACGACCCGCAATCGTTCGGCCTCGCTCCGTGCGGTCGTCTCGTCGTCCGCTGGACTCGTGCTGTCACGACTCGCCGTCGCTTCCGTCTTCGACCGAGCCGAGTGGGACGTTTTGGCGCTGGCGGAATCCACAACAGGGGCAACGCCGATGCCCCGACCGCTGCAGGCATGGGCGGGAAAGCTATAGGCGCCGCCGACGACGGCGATTGCTCCGGCGATGGCCGCAGCGGCTATCAATGCTTTAGGAGACATGAGGCACTCCCCAATCAGTTGGCTTGTGCCCATGTATGCCGGCGAGGTTGGCCGCCGATGCCATGGTGAAAAGAAAGATTCCGCAGCCTCAGGGGCCTGTGGCCAAGTCTTGCAGGACGGCGTGGCTGGAGTTCGACTTCGGGCGCCAGAGGCCGCGATCCTGGGCTTCCAGCAGGCGCTCTGCCATCTCGCGGGCGGCGGCCGGGTTGTGGTCGAGCATGTAGCCGCGCACGGAATCGTCGGCGACGTAGGCCTCGAACACGGCATCGAAATGGTGGTCGGCGACGCTGCCGGTGGTGGCGGCGAAGGCGAACATGTAGTCGACCGTCGCCGCCATCTCGAACACGCCCTTGTAGCCGTGGCGCATCACGCCTTTGATCCATTTCGGATTGACGACGCGGGCGCGCACGACGCGGGCGATCTCCTCGTCGAGCGTGCGCACACGCGGCGCCTCGGGCCGCGAATGATCGTTGTGATAGACCGTCGGCCGGCGGCCGGAGAGCTCCTTCACCGCCGCGGCGAGGCCGCCTTCGAACTGATAGTAGTCGTCGCTGTCCAGCAGATCGTGCTCGCGGTTGTCCTGGTTGTGCAGCACACCCTCGACCTCGGCAAGCCGGTGCTCGAACAGCTTGTGCTCGGCGGTGCCCTGCGCCCCCGCGCCGTAGGCATAGCCGCCCCAGGCGACGTAGGCGCGGGCGAGATCGTCCGCCGTTTCCCAGCCGCGTTCGTCGATGAGGGCTTGCAGGCCGGCGCCGTAGGCGCCCGGCTTGGAGCCGAAGACACGGAAGCCGGCGCGCTTCTGCGCGGCCTCCACGGGCAAGCCGGCTGCGGTCATCGCGGCCACATCGCGCCGCACGCGCGCGGACATCGGATTGAGTTCCGCCGGCTCGTCGAGCGCGGCGACGGCGCGGGCGGCGCTGTCGACCAGATCGATCTGCGCCGGGAAGGCATCGCGGAAAAAGCCGGAGACGCGCAGGGTGACGTCGACGCGCGGCCGGTCGAGTATCGAGAGCGGCAGGATCTCGAAACCCGCCACGCGGCCCGAGCCTTGATCCCAGGTCGGGCGCACGCCCATGAGTGCCAGCGCCTGGGCGATATCGTCGCCGCCGGTGCGCATGTTGGCCGTGCCCCAGGCCGAGAGCGCAAGCGACGTCGGCCAGGCGCCGTGGTCTTGGCGATAGCGCTCCAACAGCAGCGATGCCGACTTCCAGCCCAGGTGCCAGGCCGTCGGCGTCGGCACGGCGCGGGTGTCGACAGAATAGAAGTTGCGGCCGGTCGGCAGGACGTCGAGACGACCGCGCGTCGGAGCACCGGAAGGACCGGGTGCCACGAAGCGGCCATCGAGGCCGGTGAGCAGGCCGGCGATCTCCGCAGCGCCGCATTGCGCGATTGTCGGTCGGAGTTCGCTGTTGATGAAATTGAGCACGGCGACGGTCCGCGTCCATTCCGCGCCGGGTTCCTCTCTTCCGTCGACGAGACGTTTGGCGAGTTGTTCCAGTCGCTCGACCGCGTCACCGGCAGTGCGCCACACGCCCTCGCCGCCCAGGCATTGCGGCCGCAGGCCGGTCCAGGCGTCGCCGAGCGTTGCCGTCAGCGGGTCGAAACCGAGATCGAGATCGTGGGCGAGAGCGCGCGTGAGCGAGGCATCGCGGCCCTCGCCGCGGCCGCGCGGCAGGCGCGTCAGGGCCACCAGGAGATCGCTGAGCTGCTCGCCCTCGGGCGCAATACCGAAGATGTGCAGGCCGTCGCGGATCTGCAGCTCCTTGAGTTCGCACAAGTGGTTGTCGAGCTTACCAAGCGCGGCATCGGCGTTGTCGCCGCTCATGACGCCGCAGTCCCTGTCGAGTCCCGTAGCGGCTGCGAGTTCGAGGATGCGATCGCGCAGCAGCCGGCAGCGCCGCGGATCGAGGCCGGCCGCTTCGTAGTATTCGTCGACCAGCTGCTCCAGATCGCGCAGCGGTCCGTAGCTTTCGGCCCTCGTCAGCGGCGGCGTCAGGTGATCGACGATGACGGCGGCGCTGCGCCGCTTGGCCTGGCTGCCCTCACCGGGGTCATTGACGATGAAGGGATAGAGATGGGGAATGGGGCCGAGCGCCGCTTCGGGCCAGCAGCTGGAAGACAGCGCGAGGGATTTGCCGGGCAGCCATTCCAGATTGCCATGCTTGCCCATGTGGATGATCGCCTGGGCGCCGAAATGGAGCCTGAGCCAGGCATAGAAGGCGAGATAGCCGTGCGGAGGAATGAGATCGGGATCGTGATAGCTGCGCGCCGGGTCGATGTTGTAGCCGCGCGCCGGTTGGACTGCGACGATCACGTGGCCGAAGCGATGGATGGGCAGAATGAAGCGGCCATCGACGAAAAAGGGATCCTGTTCGGCGCTGCCCCAGCGCTGCCCCAACTGTTCGCGCAACGTCGTCGGTAAGCTCGCCGCGAAGGCGCGATAGTCGGCGAGCGAGAGGCTCTCGCCGCCAGCCCGGTTGCGCCCGCTGTTGGTGGGGCCCGCCAGCAGGCGGGCCATCAGCGCCGGCCCATCCGCTGGCAGATCCTCGACCCTATATCCGGCAGCAACCAAGGCGTTCAGAGCTTCAAGCGTGCCGGCCGGCGTATCAAGACCGACGCCATTGCCAAGCCTCCCGTCGCGGTTCGGATAGTTCGCCAATAGAATGGCGACGCGACGTTCCGCTGGCGGCGTCGCCCGCAGGCCCGCCCAATTGGCAGCGAGCGTGGCCACAAAATGGATGCGGTCGGGCACCGGGCGGTAGGCCACGATCGAGCATTGGGTCGCTGCATCGAAAACCGATTCCGCCTTGAAGCTAACGGCGCGCGACAGGATCCGCCCATCCACCTCCGGCAACACCACTTGCATGGCGAGATCACGGGCCGAAAGCCCTTGGCTTCCCGTCCGCCATTCTGCCTCGTTGCCGCCCGAGAAGACCACCTGAAGCACGGGCGCATCCGCTGAATCGAAGGGAGTCGCGGTTCGCACCGCGCCGGGCGAAGAAAGCGCGAAGGCGGTTCCATTGAGCACGACCGCAGGCTTCCCACGCTCGATCATCGCAGCGACGAAGTCGGCGGCAAGGGCTTCCTTCAAGCTCGTTGCATAGATCGGCAGGGCATTCAGTCCCGCCCTGCCCAATGCCTCGATCAGGGCATCGATGACCGCGACGTTGCCCGCCTGCATCAGAGCCCGATAGAAGACCAGTGCCGCCACCGGACGATCCGGCAACCAATTGCCGCTCACATCCTCGAAGTTCGCCATGCTGCGGCCGGGCCAATAGAGTCCGGCGCGCAGCAGCGGCATCGGTTCGCGCCAGCGAGCCTCGCGGCCGATGATCGTCGCGGCAAAGCCCAACAGATTGATCGCGTTTTCCACGCCACCTTCGGTGCAATAGCGCCAAAGGCGATGGGCCGATTCGGCCGGCAATGTCGAGGCGCCGGACAATTCCGGGTCGGGCTGATCGTCGCCCGGCAGCGCCGCGAAGGCAATTCCGCGTTCCCGGCAGATCGCGGCCAATTGCTCCACGCCATAGGGCCAATAACGCGATCCGCCCAGCAAGCGCAGGATAACGAGCCTGGCATGCTGGACCACTTGCTCGATATAGAGATCGACTGAGAGATTGTGGCCAAGCTGCAGAAGGTTCGCCAGGCGCAGGCTAGGTGCCCCCTGTCCAAGGCGCGATTGTGCGGCTGCCAGGCACGCCAATTCAGTATCCGCCGAAGACAGGACCAATATGTCGCCGGGCGCCTGGCCAAGGTCGACGGCAACGCTTCCGTCGGAAATAGCACCAGGCTTGGCGGCGAGAAGGTGCATCGCGGTTCAGTGCGCCGGTCCAGCGAGCGCAGCGGCGATCGCCCCGCGGTCGAGGCCCTTGAGGCCGATCACCACCAGCCGGCTTGCCCGCGCCTCATCCGCCCGCCAGGGGC